>DASUTC010000106.1 GCA_036374795.1 Herpetosiphonaceae bacterium | reverse complement strand
CGGGGTGGGCGGCGAGGTGGGCGGCCAACTGCGCGCTGAGCGTGTCGAGGGCGCTGGGCGTTTGCGCCGAGAGCGTCAGCAGGTGCCAGGGACGGCTCGGCGCCGCCGGCGCGGCAGGCGGCGCTTCCTCCACGATCACATACGCATTCGTGCCGCCGATTCCTAGCCCGCCAACAGCCGCGCGGCGTGGTGTCGGCCCGGCAGGCCAGTCGCGCAGCCGAGTGTTGACGTAGAAGGGCGTGGCGGCAAAATTGATCTCCGGGTTGGGCTGCGCGCAGTGGAGACTGGGTGGGATCTGGCGGTGCTGGAGCGCCAGCACGGTTTTGATCAGCCCCGCGACGCCCGCCGCTGCATCGAGGTGGCCCAGATTGGTCTTGAGCGAGCCCACCGCGCACCAGCCGCGCTGCTTGCTGCTCCCGAACGCCTGCGTCAGCGCCGCGATTTCGGTCGGATCGCCCCAGGCTGTGGCGTTCCCATGCGGCTCAACATAGGTGATGGTGTGCGGCGCGGCCTCGGCCAGGCTGAGCGCTTCGGCGATCACGGCGGCCTGGCCCGCGACGCTCGGCGCGGTATAGCTTTCGCGCTCTGCTCCGTCATTGTTGACGGCAGAGCTGCGAATAATGGCGTGGATCGGATCGCCGTCGGCGCGGGCCTCGGCCAGGCGCTTGAGCACGACGACGCCGACGCCGTTGCCGGGCACGGTGCCCGCCGCGTCGGCGGCAAACGCGCGGCAGTGGCCGTCGGGCGAGTGGACGCCGCCATGATGATACCAGTAGCCGACGCGATGCGGCACGCGCACCGACACACCACCCGCCAAGGCCAATGAGCACTCGGCATTCAGCAAGCTTTGACACGCAAAGTGGATCGCAACTAACGATGTGGACCCCGCCGTATTGACGCTAACGCTTGGCCCTCTCAAGTTGAGTTTGTATGAAACGCGGGTCGGGAGAAAATCTTTATCGTTGCTGAGCAGCAGTTGAAACTTGCCGATCGTATTCAGCACATCCGGATTCTGATAGAGATGAGTCAGGAAATAGGTGCTGATGCCGGTGCCAGCAAAGACGCCGATGGGCGGGGCGTGGTCGGTGACAATGTAGCCGGCCTGCTCCAGGGCTTCCCAGGCGCACTCCAGAAAGAGGCGCTGCTGGGGATCGAGGATCTCGGCCTCGCGCGGGGTGCAGCCGAAGAAGGCGGCATCGAAGGCGGCGATGTCGTCGAGAACGCCGCCCGCGTTGACGTAATGGGGGTGCTGAAGCAGGGCGGGATCCTCGCCCTCGGCGCGCAGGTCCGCGTCGCGGAAGCGGGTGATGGCCTCGACGCCCGCGCAGAGGTTGTGCCAGAAGGTCGGCAGGTCCGACGCGCCGGGGAACCGCCCCGCCATCCCGATGATCGCGATGCCGTGAGCGTCTGCTGGTGAATCGCTGAGCTGATCTAACATAGTCCGGGCTTACTCCTCGTGCTCGTGGCTGCGCTGCGGGCGGCGGCGCCGGGCCTGGTGCTGCATGGCCGCTTTACGACTGTGGGCTTGCTCCCGACTCTGCTGGAAGGTCGGCGGCGCGACGCGCTGCTGCTGGAGCCGCTCGGCCAGCAAATAGATCGTCGGGTATTGGAACAGGTCGACGATTGAAAGGTGGGTATCGAACGCTTCGCGCAGCTTCGTCTGCACCTGCGCCACAAGCAGCGAGTGACCGCCAATCTCAAAGAAATTGTCGTGCAGGCCCACGCGCTCGACGTGTAGCGTCTCCTGCCAGATCGCGGCAATCATCCGCTCGATCTCGGTCTGCGGGGCCAGGTAGCCCGCAGTGGAGCGCGCGGCTTCGTCCGGCAGCGGCAGCGCTTTGCGATCGACCTTACCGCTGGGCAACAGCGGCAGGGCGTCGAGCACCACGAACGCGCTCGGCACCATGTAGGCGGGCAATCGACCTTTCAGGTATGTGCGAAGTTCCAAGCTCCAGGGTTCGCGGCTCGCGGTGCGCGGTTCGCGTTCGGATCCCCCTTGTTCGCTTGTTCTTTTGTTCTCTTCTTCAGCTTGTTCTTTGCTTTGGATGCCAGGCCGGGTACCCTCTGGGCATGGGCACCCGCATGGCGCCCCGCGTCTTTGTGCTACCACGTACGCGACCAGCCGCCTATCGCCCGCCGCCACTTCCTGCACTGTGACAATCGCCTCCTGGATAGCGGGATGTTGCATCAGCGTCTGCTCGATCTCATCCAGCTCGATACGGTAGCCGCGCAGCTTGATCTGGTGGTCGCGCCGTCCGGCAAACATCAGCGTGCCATCCGCGAGATAACGGGCCAGATCGCCCGTGCGGTAGAGCCGCCCGCCGGATTGCTGCGCAAAGGGATCGGGCAGGAAGCGCTCCGCCGTGCGATCCGGCTGATTGACATAGCCGCGCGCCAGCCCCGCGCCGCCGATATAGATCTCGCCCAGCACGCCGACCGGCACCGGCTGCATCTGCGCATCCAGCAGATAGACCCGCGTATTTTGCACAGGCGTGCCCAGCGGCGTGATGTCGTCGCGGGCCGTGCGCGGATCGACCGAGTGCAGCGTCGTGCAGATCGTCGTCTCGGTGGGACCGTAGCCGTTGATGATCTTAAGGCCCGGAATACCGCGCATGATGCGAGCGAGCAACTGCTCCTGAATCGGCTCCACGCCGACCACCACGCGGTGCAGCGGCGGCGCGACTCCGCCATCCAGCGCCGCGATGAGATCGGGCAGCATAAAGGCTGGAATATACGCGCTCCGCACCTGATGCCGGTGCAGCCAGCGCGCGAACGCCGCGCCATCGAAGCGTGCCTCCTGCGGGACGATATGCAGCGTGCCGCCCGCCAGCAGTGCTGAGAAGATTTCGAGGACCGAAACGTCGACGCTCAGGCTGGCCCACCAGCTACAGGCCATGCCCGCCGCGAGCGGCTGGCGGCGCTGCACATCGTGCAGCACATTGACAACGCTGCCATGATCGCAGCACACGCCCTTGGGCCTGCCGGTCGAGCCGGAGGTATGCAGCACATAGGCCGCGTGCGCGGCGCTCGTGTTCGGTGGTGGGTTCTGCTCCGATCCTTGAGCGATCGTCGGCCAATCCCGATCGAGGCAAACTGCCCTTGTGGTCTGTGATTGCAGACCGATGCCTTGCAGCAGCGCTGCTTGCGTAAGCAGCACGCCGATGCCGCTGTGCTCCAGCATCCAGGCCAGCCGCTCGGCGGGATACGCCGGATCAAGGGGCACGTACGCGCCGCCCGCTTTGAGAATGCCCAGGATGCCGATCACCGCGTCGGGCGAGCGCTCGACGCACAGCCCGACGCACGTATCCGCGCCGACGCCCAGGGCGCGCAGATGGTGCGCCAGTTGATTGGCGCGGCGATTGAGTTCGGCGTAGCTCAGCCGTTGATCCTGCCACACTACCGCGATCGTCTCCGGCACGTGCTCTGCCTGCACCTCGATCAGCTCGTGCAGCGTCCGATCGGCGGGATAGTCCCCTGCCGTCCCGGCCAGCTCGCCGAGCAGTTGACCCAGCTCAGCCTCGGTCAGCAGCGGCAGCGTGGCGGCGCGCTGAGCGGGATCGGAGAGCAGCGCGCGCAGCACACGCTCCCAGTGCCGCGCCATGCGCTCGATCGTCGCGGCGTCGAAGAGATCGGTGTTGTACTGCCACGAGCCGCGCAGAGCGCCGTCGACCTCGGCCACGACCAGCGCCAGCTCGAATTGCGCCGTCTGCTGCGGCAGCGCCACCGATCGCAGCGGCAGCGTATGCAGCGCAACCTCGATACCGTCGATGCCCAGCGCCAGCGCCGCCAGACGTTCGTGACCGTGCGGCGGTGCCTGTTGCAGCGCGAACATCGCCTGCACCAGCGGCGGCCTGCTCGGATCGCGGTCGGGCTGGAGCCGCTCGACCAGCAGCGGAAACGGAAAATCCTGATGCTCGAACGCCGCCAGCGCGGTCTGCCGCACCTGCCGAAGCAGCGCCGCGCAGGTCAGATCGTCTGAGAAGCGTATCCGCAGCGCGACCGGATTGACGAAGTAGCCGACGACGTGTGCGAACTGCGCGCGGCTGCGTCCGGCCATCGGCGATCCGACCAGCAGATCATCCTGGCCCGTGTAGCGATGCAGCAGGATCTCGAACGCCGCAAGCAGCGTCATGTAGAGCGTGAGGCCATGCGCGTCGGTGAAGCGCCTGATCGCGCTTGTCAGATCGCGATCGAGCGTGAAGCTGTGGGCCGCGCCGTGAAACGTCTGCACGGGCGGTCGCGGGCGATCCGTGGGCAGATTGAGCACCGTGGGCGCGTCGGCCAGTTGCCGTCGCCAGTACTCCCAGAGCCGCGCGCCCTCCGCGCCGAACAGGATCACCTGCTGCCAGGCCACGTACTCGCCGTAGCGCGCCGTGAGCGGCGGCAGCGCGGGTGGCTGCTGAGCCAGCGCCGCCGCGTACAGCACATCCAGCTCTTGCAGCAGTAGCGCCTGCGACCAGAAATCGGTCACGCTGTGATGCGCTGCCAGGAGCAACGTATACCGCCGCTCATCCTGCGTAAACAGCGCGATCCTCAGCAGCGGCCCGCGCTCAAGATCGAACGGCTGCCGTACCATCTCGACAAGACGCTGTTGCAGGAATGCCGCATCCCAGGCGGTCGCGTCCTCGTGGACGAAGGCCGCCGCCTGCTGCGCACCAACCTGCTGAAACGGCTCGCCATGCCGCGCCGGGAAAGCCGCCCGCAGCAGCGGATGACGATCGATCAGCATGTCCGCCGCGCGCTGGAGCGCGGCCGCGTCGAGCGGCGCGTCGATCTGCACCGCGTTGGCGACGGTGTAGGCGGTGCTCTGCGGCGCGAGCTGGTGCAAGAACCAGAGCGCCCGCTGGCCGTAGGAGAGTTGCTCTGTGT
Source organism: Herpetosiphonaceae bacterium (assembly GCA_036374795.1). Lineage (NCBI taxonomy): Bacteria > Bacillati > Chloroflexota > Chloroflexia > Herpetosiphonales > Herpetosiphonaceae > Herpetosiphonaceae bacterium. The sequence goes on along the minus strand of DASUTC010000106.1, from coordinate 3,310 downwards.
CTCCACGATCCACCGCCGGGAGCAGATCGGCTGTGCGCTGCGCGGCGATCGCGGCTGCCAGCTCGGCGATGCTCGGCCCCTGAAGCAGCGCCGCGATCGAAAGCACAGCGCCGGTCTGCGTCTCGATGCCGTGCAGCAGCTCGATCGCCGCCATCGAGTCGAGGCCGTAGCGCGTGATCGGCTGATCGAGCGCGATCTGATCCGGCGCGACACCGCAGGACCGCGCCAGGTGGGCGGCCAGCCAGGATTGCAGCTCCGCAGGATCGTCAAACGTCGGGCTGCGCTGCGGATCGTCGCGCTCGTCCGCCGCTGCTGGCTGCTGGCTGGCGTGCCACGCCGCGACCGGATCGAGCGTGCCGTCGCGGAATGCGGCGCGGCAGGCGTGGCGCTGGATTTTGCCGCTGGTGGTCTTGGGAATCGTGGCTGGCTTGAGCAGCACGACCGCGTAGATCGGCACCTCGTGCTGCTCCGCGACGGCCTGACGGATCGCGGCGATGACCTCAGAGAGATCGGCGCGCAAGCCCTGGCGCTCGACCTCCTGCACGATCACCAACTGCTCGTCGTCGCCGACCTCGACGCCGAATGCCGCACCTGAGGCTGGCCGCAGCAGCCGATGGCTCGCCTCGACGGTCTGCTCGATGTCTTGCGGATAGTGGTTGCGCCCGCGAATGATGATCAGATCCTTAATCCGTCCCGTGATGAACAGCTCGCCGTCGTGGAGAAAGCCCAGGTCGCCGGTACGCAAGAACGGCCCCGCGCCGCTCTCCGCCAGATGCGCGCCAAAGGTCTGCTCCGTGGCGGCGGGCTGGTTCCAGTAGCCCTGCGCGACGCTCAGCCCCGCTACCCAGATCTCGCCGACGCGATCCGACGGGCATGGCCGCAGCGTGTCGAGATCGACGATCCGCACCTGCTGATCGGGCAGCGGCTGCCCACAGCCAACCAGCGCCCGGCTGCTCGCCTCAGCCGCCGCAGCCACACGGTCGCGCTCAAGCGCGGCAGCATCGACCGCCTGGATGATCGGCGGGGCATGCCTGGCTCCACCCGATACGATCAGCGTGGCCTCGGCCAGGCCATAGCACGGATAGAACGCCTCATAGCGAAAGCCGCACGGCCCGAACGCCTCGGCAAACCGGGCAAGCGTGGCGGCGCGAACCGGCTCAGCGCCACAGAACGCAAGATCCCAGCTACGCAGATCGAGCGTCGCGCGCTGCTCCGGCGTAACCTTGCGCACACACAGATCGTAGGCGAAGTTCGGCCCGCCGCTGGTGGTCGCGCCGTAGCGGGTGATCGCCTCCAGCCAGCGCAGCGGACGCTGCAAAAAGGCCAGCGGCGACATCAGCGTCACCGGAAAGCCCGCGTAGAGCGGCTGCAAAATCCCGCCGATCAGGCCCATGTCGTGGTACGGCGGCAGCCAGATCACGCCCCGACTGGCGGGCGTGTGCCCGAAGCCGCGCTGGATCAGGGCCAGGTTATGCAGCAGGTTGGCGTGGGTCAGCATCACGCCCTTGGGCGTGGCCGTCGAGCCGGAGGTGTACTGCACAAAGGCCAGCGTCGCGCCGTCGATGGCGGGCGGCTGCCACTCGTTGGCAAGGTCGTCGAGCGCGCCGTCGGTAGAGAGCCAGCGCAGCCTTGCAAGATCGGGGAGCTGAGCGAAGCGCTGCTCAAGCTGCGACAGCAGCACGCCCGTCGTCAGCGCGTGCGTGGCTCCGGCATCCGCGACGATCGTCTGGAGGCGCGGCATCGGGCGCTGCGGATGCGGCGGATAGGCGGGCACCGCGACCAGCCCGGCGTAGAGGCAGCCAAAGAACGCGGCGAGGTAATCGAGCCCCGGCGGATAGAGCAGCAGCACGCGCTCGCCGGGCGCTGCCGTTCGTTGCAGCAAGGCCGCGATCGATCTGGCGCGCCGATCGAGCTCGGCATAGGTCAGCCGCGTCTCAGTATGCTCACCGTCCTGAAGAAAGATGTAGGCGGTGCGTTCAGGTTGATCTCGCGTGCGAAGCTGCAAGAGGTCGAGCAAGCTATGGGCTGAAACGGGAGCAACTGACGAGAGGACCTGATCGGTGTTCATTACCATCCTTTCGGGGGTTGTGCCGGACGGCTGCGGCAGATGATCGATCGAACCAGCTTCTTCGGTGTGCTACCGGCATGATATACCAATAGGGTCATGATCGTCAATATTGGTTAACGGCGCCGACAGACTCGGAAGGGGCGAATCATCAGGCATCAAGCACCAAGTTCTCCCCCGCTCCCATTGCCTACGGCATAGGAGCGGGGCGGGGCCGAACGCGAAACAGCTATGCCCGATGTTCGGCTAGTGGCAGGTGCCGCTGCCCTGGTCGGTGAAGGAGCTACCCGCAGCCGGTACAAACTGCCAGTCAAAGCTGGTGGCATGCAGGGTCAACTTCAGCACGCCATGGGTCGACGAGTGGAACCTTTCGGAGGTCGGCAGCAGCGTGCCCACACTTCGCAGCGCCGCGCCGCCTGTACCGACGACGAACTGCCGAATACCGCGCGCCGTGTCCACCGCGCCACTTCCGTTTAGCGGAGCGAAGCGCTCGTAGTTATGGTCGTGACCGGCGAGCACCACATCGGCTCCCGCGTCGTAGAGCATCTGCCAGATGGCCGACATCGCCGTGCTGCTGCCGTGCGCGCCTGAACTCCAGCGCGGGTGGTGCCAGTAAGCCAGCGTGCATCCGGCTGCGTTGGCTGCCAGATCCTGTTGCAGCCATGTGGCCTGTGCAGAGGTGGAGCCGCATCCCGCGCTTGTCGATCCATTACCTAGCGCCGAGCAGTTGCTGTTGAGCGCGATGATGTGCCACTGGCCCAGGTTATAGCTGTAGTAGCCTTTGCCAGGATCGCCGGCGAGCGCTCCAAAGTAGCCGAAGTAGCCCGAAGCGCCGCTGGTTCCATATTCGTGATTGCCTGGCGTCGGTCGTGTGCGCGTTTTATGTCTACCCCAGGTCGGATCGTAGCACTGCTGGAACTCGGTTGGCGTGCCTGAGTTGTAGGCATTGTCACCCGTGGTAAACACCGTCCCTGGAATCGCGTCGAGCAGGGCAGCGGTGGCCCGCGTGGACGCGACAGGCGTTCCAGCGCTGTCACAGAGCGCAATATCGCCCGCGCCGACGAGGACCGGGCTCGCCGCCGGAGCATTCGGCGAGAACCAGAAATTGCAGCCGGTGATCGAGGAGCCGTTGCTGCCAGCGGCGACAACGATCTGATCGAGGCTGGCGACGCTGCTCTGCGAGGTGCGGAACGCCAGCCCCCGCCCCAGCACGATCTCGCCGCCGCCCGTCGGCGTGACGTAGGC
>DASUTC010000105.1 GCA_036374795.1 Herpetosiphonaceae bacterium | reverse complement strand
GCCGCCTGCTTCATCGGCGCGCTGAAGGCCGCCGCTGCCCAGGAAAAGGCGCGCGTCCCGGACGACACATCGGTGACCGCCAATGTCGGTATCGGCCCGCGTTCGGAAGGCGGGTTCGGGCTCGATATCGCTCTGCGCGTTTCACTTCCGGGGCTGGAGAAGCAGCAGGCTGAGGATCTGGTTCAGAAAGCCCACCAGATCTGCCCGTATTCCAATGCTACCCGTGGCAACGTTGACGTCCGCCTGACGGTCGTCTGAGATATTGGTGTTGGGCTCCGGCCCAACACCATTCCCCAAAAATCAATGCTGAACGCCAGCCTCATCCGAGCTTAGCACCCGTACCAGAGAACTGGCGCCGCTGCTCCTTAGCAGCAGGAATGGCTTGTCTAAACCGCGTCCAGTTTGAGAGGCATAGTTTCCGAAGGTCCTACTTCCTATCTATGGAGTAGACGAAATCACCCCCTATTCAGACCTGTTATGTTGCGTGTTGACCATGCGCGATGGGATCAGACGCCGGCGGATCTGCGTGAGTTGGCGATGAGCGCGTCCCATCCGCGCACCCGCGAGCGCTTTCTGGCGCTCTACGAGATCACTCAGGAGAGCTGCGCCACGCGTGTTGCCGCACAGGCGCGCCGTCATCCGCAGACGGTGATGGAGTGGCTCCATCTCTACAACACCCGCGGTCCCGAGGCGCTGGTCTATCAGCGCACCGGTGGCCGCCCCCCCTTTGCCCGGAGATCGAGGCCGGTCTTGGCGAGACGGTCCGTGCCGCCCAACGATCCGCCGCCGCTCCGCCGGTAGCCGGTGCCGATCCGCCGCCGCGCTGGACCCTGCGGCGTCTGGTCGGCTGGGTGCGCGAGCGGTTTGGCCGGACCTGCTGCCGCGAGACGATCCGCGCCGCCCTTCATCGTCTGGGGTTGTCGTGGAAGAAGGCCAAAAAGCTGCTCGGCCGGGCCAATCCGGAGCGCCGGCAGGCCTTTGTCGAGCGGATCCAGGATCTGCTGGCCGGTGCCCAGCACGACCGCCATCTCCTGGTCTACCTGGACGAAGCCCACATCCACCAGGATGCCGATCTCGGCTACGGCTGGTCGGAGCGCGGCCAGCGCCTGTGGATCGCCTCGCCCTCGCCGCGTCTGTCGGACAGGCTGTCGTTTTACGGTCTCTATCTCTACAACGAAGGTGAAGTGCGGCTCTGGCCTTATGCCCGCGCCAACGGCGCGCACACCATCGATGTCCTGCGCCGGCTCCGGGCCGAATGGCCCGAGGACAAGCTGATCGTCGTGTGGGACGGCGCCTCCTATCATCGTGCCGGTATTGTGCGCGAGGCGGCCGAAGCGTTACAGATCGACCTCGTGCCGTTGCCCGGCTACAGCCCCGACTTCATGCCGGTCGAGGCGCTCTGGCGCTGGCTCCGCGAGGATGTCACCTATCACTACTGCCATCCCACCGCCGAAGATCTCAGCCGGCGGGTGGCTGCTTTCGAGACCCGCCTCAATCAGGACGCCTACGCCGTTGCCGACCGCCTCTGGGTCAAAGATCGCCTCGACCCCGACGAAGAAAAACTACGCTTTTCAAAGTAGACACGGTTTAGCGAAAATACCTCCTAACGAGTTTGATTGGTGCTTTCGATTACGCGTAGTAGTTCGCCGTCTTAGGACTCAGCCACCCTTCACTCCACCACTCGTACGTGTAGGGCAAGAGCGGAATACGGACTTGTCGGCAGCAGAAGGAGCTTTCCAAGATTCTTGTTTTCCCCGGATGGGGGAAAAATTGGA
>DASUTC010000104.1 GCA_036374795.1 Herpetosiphonaceae bacterium | reverse complement strand
GATCGCAGTGCGTCGACGGTGGAGCATCTGGAGCTGCCGCGCACGCCTACCGAGGAGCTGGTCGCCACGATCTGGCAGCAGGTGCTGGGCGTGGCGCACGTCGGCGTCCACGATAATTTCTTCAGTCTTGGCGGTCACTCGCTGCTGGCAACGCAGATCCTCTCCCGCGTCCGCGAGACGTTTCAGGTCGAGCTTTCGCTGAGCAACCTATTCAACACGCCGACCGTCGCGGGCATGGCCGAGCAGATCGAGCTGGTGCAGCAGATGGCGCACGGCATGGAAGCGCCGCCGATCGAGCCGGTGCCACACACCGAGTACATGCCGCTCTCCTTTGTCCAGCAGCGGCTCTGGTTCCTGCATCAGATCGATCCGCGCAGCCCGACCTACAATATTCCAGTAGCCGTGCAGCTGAACGGGCCGCTCGATCTGGACATGCTTGCGCGCGCGCTGAATGCGATCGTGGCGCGGCACGAGGCGCTGCGGACGACGTTTCATCCGGTCGATGGGCAGCCGATGCAGCGGATCAGTCCCGGCCTGGAGCTTGAGCTGCCGCTTGTTGATCTGAGCGACCGGCCCGCAGACGAGCAGCAGGCCGAGGTGCCGCGCCTGGCGGTGCAGGAGGCGCGCCGCCCCTTCGATCTGGTCAATGGCCCGCTGGTCCGCGCCCTGGCGTTCAGGCAAACCGACCAGCAGCATGTGCTGGTGCTGACGATGCACCATATCGTCGCGGATGGCTGGTCGCAGGGCGTGCTGATCCGCGAGCTGGCGATTCTGTATAACGCCTACGCCGCCGGAAAGCCACATCCAGAAGGTACCCGGCTGCCGGAGCTGCCGATCCAGTACGCCGACTATGCGCACTGGCAGCGCGCCTGGCTGCGTGGCGAGGTGTTGGAGGCACAGCACGCCTACTGGAAGGCGCAGCTAGGCGGTCACATCCCCGTGCTGGATCTGCCCACCGATCGCCCCCGCCCGCCGACGTCCACGCAGCGCGGCGCGAAGCATCCGTTCACCTTTCCGAAGTCGCTTGCCGACGCGCTGACGACGCTGAGCCGCGCCGAGGGCACGACGCTGTTTATGACGCTGCTGGCCGCGCTCGACACGCTGCTCTATCGCTACAGCGGCCAGACCGACATCGTGGTTGGCTCGCCGATCGCCAACCGGCATCACGGCCAGGTCGAGAGCCTGATCGGCTGCTTCATCAACACGCTGGTGCTGCGCGCCGACCTGTCGGGTAATCCGAGCTTCCAGGAGCTCCTGCAACGAGTCCGTGAGGTCGCGCTGGGCGCGTACAGCCATCAGGACTTGCCCTTCGAGCAGGTCGTCGAGATCGCCGCCTACGAGCGCGCTGCCAGCCGCACGCCGCTGTTCCAGGTGATGTTCATCCTTCAGAACGCGCCGATGCCGGAGTTGGCGCTGGGCGATCTGACGCTGCTGCCGCTGGAGGTCGACAACGGTACCGCCAAGTTCGATCTCACCTTCGAGCTGACCGAGACAGCGGATGGGCTGTTTGGCTTCATCGAGTACAACAGCGATCTCTTCGAGGCGGCGACGATCGCGCGCATGATGCGGCACTTCCAGATGGTGCTGGAAAGCGTCGTCGCCGATCCGGCGCAGCGCATCGCCGCGCTGCCGCTGCTGGACGAGGCCGAGCGCCAGCGGGTGCTCGTTGAGTGGAACGCCACGGCGGCAGACTATCCGCAGGACGTGTGCCTGCATACGCTGATTGAGCAGCAGGCCCGGCGCACGCCCGACGCTGTGGCGCTGGTCTTTGAGGATCGGCAGCTCACCTATGCCGCATTGAACGCCCGCGCCAACCAGCTCGCCCATGCCCTGCGGGCGCGGGGCGTTGGCGGGTGCCCGCAGGGCGAGACGCGCGTGGCGGTCTGCATGGAGCGCTCGATCGATCTGGTGGTTGCGCTGCTGGGCGTGCTCAAGGCGGGCGGTGCCTACGTGCCGCTCGATCCCGACTATCCGCAGGAGCGGCTGCACTTCATGCTGGCGGATGCTCAGGCTGCCGTCTTGCTGACGCAGCAGCACATCGAGGCCGTGCTCCCGGCCCATGCCGCGCAGGTGCTACGTGTCGATGCCGATTGGGAGCGCATCGCCCGACAGCCCGATACGAACCCGGCCAGCGCTGCTCGCGCCGACAACCTGGCGTACATGATCTACACCTCCGGCTCGACGGGGCAGGCCAAGGGCGCGATGAACACCCACCAGGCGATCGTCAATCGCCTGCTCTGGATGCAGGACGCCTACCAGCTCACGCCCGCCGACCGCGTGCTACAAAAAACGCCCTATAGCTTCGATGTCTCGGTCTGGGAGTTCTTCTGGCCGCTGCTCACAGGTGCGACGCTGGTCGTGGCAAAGCCGGGCGGTCATCAGGACAGCGCCTACCTCGTGGATCTGATCGCGCGCGAGCGGATCACGACGCTGCACTTCGTGCCCTCGATGCTTCAGGTCTTCCTTGAGGAGCGTGATCTCGACCGCTGCACGTCCCTGCGCCGCGTGATCTGTAGCGGCGAGGCGCTGCCGCTGGCGCTGCAACAGCGTTTCTTCGCGCGGCTGGATGCCGAGCTGCACAACCTGTACGGCCCCACCGAAGCTGCCGTCGACGTGACGTATTGGGCCTGCCAGCCTGACCGCGCGCTCCACACCGTGCCGATCGGCAAGCCGGTTGCCAACACCCAGATTTATATCCTCGACGTGCAGATGCAGCCCGTGCCGGTGGGCGTGCCCGGCGAGCTGCACATTGGCGGCGTGCAACTCGCGCGCGGCTACAATGGACGCCCGGATCTAACCGCCGAGCGCTTCATCCCCGATCCGTTCAGTCGCGGGGTGCCATGCCCAGAGGGCACCCGGCCAGGCACCCGCCCTGGTGCGCGGCTCTACAAGACCGGCGACCTGGCGCGCTACCGTGAGGACGGCACGATCGAGTTCCTGGGACGAATCGATCAGCAGGTCAAGCTGCGCGGTTTCCGCGTCGAGCTGGGCGAGATCGAGGCCGTGCTCCTGCGCCACCCCGACGTGCGCGAGGCCGTGGTGCTGGCGCGCGAAGATACTGCGGGCGAGAAGCGGCTGGTGGCGTATGTGATAGAACAAAGAACAACGGAACAAACGGAGAACCAAGAACCCGGAACGCTGCACGCGCAACTCCGTGCCTTCCTCGCCGATTGCCTGCCGGACTATATGATCCCGGCGGCGTTTGTCACGCTGTCGGCGTTTCCGCTGACGCCCAACGGTAAGGTCGATCGCAAGGCGCTGCCCGCGCCCGATCGTAGTGCATTGGGTCTGGCGCCGCTGGAGCTGCCGCGCACGCCTACCGAGGAGCTGATCGCCGCGATCTGGCAGCAGGTGCTGGGCGTGGCGCACGTCGGCGTCCACGATAATTTCTTCAGTCTTGGCGGTCACTCGCTGCTGGCAACGCAGATCCTCTCCCGCGTCCGCGAGACATTCGCCGTCGAGCTGACTCTGGCCGAATTGTTCAACACGCCGATGGTCGCGGGCATGGCCGAGCAGATCGAGCTGGTGCAGCAGATGGCGCACGGCATGGAAACGCCGCCGATCACGCCCGTGCGGCACACCGAGTACATGCCGCTCTCGTTCGCCCAGCAGCGGCTCTGGTTCCTGCATCAGATCGATCCGCGCAGCCCGACCTACAATATACCGATAGCCGTGCAGCTGAACGGGCCGCTCGATCTCGACGCGCTGACGCGCGCGCTGAATGCGATCGTGGCGCGGCACGAGGCGCTGCGGACGACGTTTCATTCGATCGATGGGCAGCCGATGCAGCGGATCAGCCCCAGCCTGGAGCTTGATCTGCCGCTGGTCGACCTGAGCGGCTACCCGGAGGCCGAGCGGCAGCCGGAGGTGTTTCGCCTGGCGCGCGAGGAGGCGCGCCGCCCCTTCGATCTGGTCGACGGCCCGCTGGTCCGTCTGCTGCTGCTCCACCAGACCGACCAGCAGCACGCGCTGGTGCTGACGATGCACCATATCGTCTCGGATGGCTGGTCGCAGGGTGTCTTCATCCGCGACCTGGCGCAGCTCTACCAGGCGTTCGTCGCGGGGCAGCCACACCGGCTGCCGGAGCTGCCGATCCAGTACGCCGACTACGCGCTCTGGCAGCGGCGCTGGTTACAGGGAGCCAGGCTGGCGGAGCAGCAGGCGTACTGGAAGCAACAGTTGGGCGGGACGCTGGGGGTGCTGGAGCTACCAAACGATCATCCGCGCCCGGCGACGCCCTCGCAGCGCGGCGCGAAGCACCAGTTTATGCTGCCGCCGTCGCTGGCGGACGCGGTGAAGCTGCTGAGCCGGAACGCAGGCGTGACGCTGTTTATGACGCTGCTGGCCGCGCTCGACACGCTGCTCTATCGCTACAGCGGCCAGACCGACATCGTGGTTGGCTCGCCGATCGCTAACCGGCATCAGGGGCAGGTCGAGGGGCTGATCGGCATGTTTGTGAACACGCTGGTGCTGCGCACCGACCTGTCAGGCAATCCGCGCTTTGAGGAGTTGCTGGGTCGGGTGCGCGGGGTGGCCCTGGGGGCGTACAGCCATCAGGACTTGCCCTTCGAGCAGGTCGTCGAGATCGTGGCCGCCGAGCGCGACCTGAGCCGACACCCGCTCTTCCAGGTGATGCTCATCCTCCAGAACGCACCGATGCCGGAGCTGGCGCTGGGCGATCTGACGCTGCTGCCGATCGCGATCGACAACCACACGACCAAGTTTGACCTCTCGTTCGATCTGACTGAGACAGCGGATGGGCTGTTTGGCTTGATCGAGTACAGCACCGACCTCTTCGAGGCGGCGACGATCGCGCGCATCGCCGAGCACTTCCGGCGCGTGTTGGAGATTGTCGTTGCCGATCCGGCGCAGCGCATCGCCGCGCTGCCGCTGCTGGACGAGGCCGAGCGCCAGCGGGTGCTCGTTGAGTGGAACGCCACGGCGGCAGACTATCCGCAGGACGTGTGCCTGCATACGCTGGTCGAGCGGCAGGCCGCGCGCACGCCCGACGCTGTGGCGCTGGTCTTTGAGGATCGGCAGTTTACCTACGCTGAGATCGATGCGCGCGCCAATCAGGTCGCCCATGCCCTGCGGACGCGGGGCGTTGGCGGGTGCCCGCAGGGCGAGCTGCGCGTTGGTCTGTGTTTGCCGCGCTCGCCGGAGCTGCTGATCGGGCTGCTGGGTATTCTCAAGGCGGGCGGCTGCTACGTGCCGCTCGACCCGGCCTATCCCCAGGAGCGGCTGGCCTGGATCGTGGGCGACGCGCAGATTGGCGTGCTGCTGACGACCGAGGCGCTGGCCGAGTACCTGCCGCCGAACGATAATCGCGTCATCCGCCTCGACGCCGACTGGCCGACGATCGCGAGCGGTCCGCGTACCAGTCTCGGCGGCGGCGATCCCGATACCCTGGCCTATATCATCTACACCTCCGGCTCGACAGGGCGGCCCAAGGGCGTGCAAAATACGCACCGGGCGATCGTCAACCGTCTGCTCTGGAACCAGGAGATCTACCCGCTCAGCGCAGAGGATCGCGTGTTGCAGATCGCCTCGTTCAGCTTCGATATTTCGATCTGGGAGCTGATCGGGCCGCTGCTGGCGGGCGCGCAGGTGATCATGGCGCGGCCCGGCGGGCAGCAGGATCTTCCATATCTGGTGCGGCTGATGGCGGAGCGGCAGGTGACAGTCGCGCACTTTGTGCCGTCGCTGCTCCAGGT
>DASUTC010000103.1 GCA_036374795.1 Herpetosiphonaceae bacterium | reverse complement strand
GTTATCGCGGTCCCTGGTGATCGAGAGGGCGATAAAACACCAGACGCCGTAGGCGTCGTCGGGCTGAAGCGATCCCTCCTTCGGGCGCGATACCGTGACGCTCTTGTTGGCGCAGATGACGTGAGCGCCCGGCGCGGGTGGAAAGCGGCGGTCTTGCTCGGTGCCGAACAGCGCGATACCCGCATCCATCAGCGGTTGCGCGTCATAGACCGGCAGCATCGATCCGTCGTACTGCTGGACCTCGAAGAGCGGCTCCTGCCCACCCTGGGCGATGATGTCGGCGGTGGCGAGGTCATAGCCCCAGACCTGGCCCGCGATCCCGCAGAATGATGAGGCCGTCTCCATGTTGATCTGGCCGATGTAGGCATCGTTTGCCTCGGCCCGGTCGTAGGCGACGATACCATCCAGCAAGAAGTCATCGGTTTTGACCACCGTACCAGTAGCCACCTTTACCACGCAGACATAGCCGTTTCCCTCTGCCCCCGGACGAGAATAGCCGTCGCAGTAGCGGTCGTACGGGCTGATGGCGGTCTTGTCGACTTCCGGCGCGCGAACTTTCATGGTCAGTCTCCTTTGGATATGGGCAAAAGCCCTGAGATGACGCCTTCAGCCGATGGTGTGCGACGGCTGAAGCGAGTCGTCCATGACAACCAGGACACCATGAATCCTGCCCGATGAATGACATGCTCGCCAGAGGCAGACGGCATACACCATGTGCCGGGCAATCATGCAGATAGCATGTGGCAGGGTGGTGGGGGGAAGCTTATTGTGATAAATGGGTGGTTATGGCGCGTCGTTGTGCAAGGATAGCCGACCCATGAATCGAGCACAAGGTCAAAAGCATCATCCGCATAGCTATCCAGTAGGGCTATTGTGCGGTGGGACGCGCCCACATGTCGGTTGAGAAAGATCGGAGCTTAGCCCAGTTGTCAGCGCCAGCGCGGTATGACCTTTGACCGGATTATAGTACTCTAGTCCTGCCGACTACGCAAGATTGTGAGATCGGGGCCAGGAAGGTCAGTTCCAAGTTCCAAGTTTCACGTTCGTGCCCTTTGGGCCTGGCACCCGCCCTCTCCCACTGCGGTAGGAGAGGGGGTGGAAATCGTTCTCGGTCCTTTGTTCTTGGTTCTTGGCTCTTCGTTCTTGGTTCTGCGTTTGTTCTCTGTTCTTTGTTCTTTGTTCTTTGTTCGTTCCCCGTTCACCCCGTACTCTCGGCAATCGCGGCCAGCTCGGCCCAGCGCTCGAACGCCTGCTCAAGCTCGGTGTTGGCGGCGCTGAGCGCCTCCGCCATCCGCTGCATTTCGTCGTAGGGCGTAGCGCCGCTGCTGAGCTGGGCGTTAAGCTCGGCCTGCTGCGCCTCTAGCGCGGCGATGCGCTCTTCCAGGGCCGCAAGCTCCTTGCGCTCCTTGAACGACAGCGTACGTGGACGCGGCTCGCGCGCTGGTTTGCGCGGCGGCGTGCGCTCCGCTGGCTTCGGCTGCTGCGCCGGTCGCTCGCGTCGGTCGGCGGCGTAGGCTGAGTAGCTGCCCGGAAAGGTGCGAACGATGCCACTGCCCTCGAAGACCAGCAGATGATCGACGGTGCGATCCAGTAGATAGCGATCGTGCGAGGCGATCAGCAGCGTGCCGGTGAAGCTGTCGAGATAGCTTTCCAGCGCGGCCAGCGTTTGCACATCGAGATCGTTGCTGGGCTCGTCCAGCAGCAGCACGTTGGGAGCGAACATGAGCGTGCGCAGCAGGTAGAGCCGCCGCCGCTCGCCGCCCGAAAGTGTCCCGATCAGCGCGTAGTGCATGCGCGGCGGGAACAAAAAGCGCTCCAGCATATCCGCCGCCGAGACGATCTGGCCGTCGCTGGTGCGCACGAGCGCCGCCGCCTCGGTGACATAATCGATCACACGCATGGTATCGTCGAGCGCCTGGCTTTCTTGATCGTAGTATGCCAGATGAACCGTCTCGCCGCGCACGATCTCGCCCGCGTCGGGCTGGTCGCGTCCGGTCAGCAGGTTGAGCAGCGTGGACTTGCCGCTGCCGTTCGGCCCGACGATGCCCAGGCGCTCGCCGCGCCCAACCTCAAGCGTGAGATCACGGAAGAGCGTCTGCCCGTCGTAGCCTTTGGTCACGTGCTGGCATTCCAGCACGCGCGTGCCCAGGCGTTGCGTGCCGAGCGTGATGTCCAGGCTACGCTCCGCCTCGTCCTCCGGAGCTGCCTGCATCGCTTTGATCCGCTCGATGCGCGCCTTCTGCTTGGTGCCGCGTCCCTGCGGCCCCTGGCGGAGCCAGGCCAGCTCGCGGCGCATGATGCTGGTCTGACGCTCCTGATCGGCGGCGCGCTGCGCGGCGCGCTCCAGCTTTTGCTGCAAAAAGACGCTGTAGCCGCCCTCGTACTGGTAGAGCGTGCCGCGCTCCAGCTCCCAGGTATGCCTGACCAGCCGGTCGAGCACATAGCGATCGTGGGTGATCAGCAGCAGCGCCGACGACATGCGCGCGAGCACCGTTTCCAGCCAGTCGACCGTATCGGCGTCCAGATGGTTGGTCGGCTCGTCCAGGATCAGCAGGTCCGCCGGCTCGATCAGCGCATGTGCCAGCGCTACCCGTCGTCGCTGACCGCCCGAAAGCGTGCCGAGCCGCTGGTCCATATCGCTTACACCCAGCCGGGACAGAATCGCCTCAACCTCGTTGTAGGCATCCCAGGCGTTCATCGCGTCGAGCTGCGCGCTGATCTCGCTAAGCTGGTGCAGCGCGGTGGGATCGTCGGGCGCGGCGCGCAGCCGAGCGACCACCGCGTCGTAGTCGCGCAGCAGATGGCGGCGCTCGCCCTCGCCCGCAAACATATAGTCGCGGACGGTCAGGCTATCGTCCATGTCGGGCTGCTGCGCCAGATAGGCCACGCGCGTGCCGCTGCGATACGTGACCTGCCCGCGATCGGGCTGCTCCGCGCCCGCGACGATCTTGAGCAGCGTGCTTTTGCCGCTGCCGTTGACCCCGATCAGCCCAATCCGGTCGCCCTGCTCGACGCCAAACCCGACACCCTCGAACAACACCCGGTCATCATATTGTTTGCTGAGTCCCTCAGCCGAAAGCAGTTGCATCTATGCCTCGATCCGGTGGCAAAATAACCAGCCGGGATTGTACTCAATCTCGGCTGCGTCGGCAATGATGAGGCGGTGCCCCACCTTAACCTGGAATCGTACCTTTTTAAGGCCAGTTCGCGATCCAAACAACCTGCGGGAATGTGGAATGCACCGCATTGACAAAACGTTCGTCCGCTGTGACGAATGGACACCGCTCGCGGGGGCTGAGGGCCAGGTAGAGCGAATCATACACTGTGCGTTGCTGCGTCACCGCAAGGTGGAAGGCATCATCCAGCAGCGTTGATGTCGAGATGAGCGTGAACGACAGGGCTTGAAAGTTAGCCAGGGCTTCCTGGGATTCGGTGGCGGACCATCGCTGGAGTAAGGTGTGTTTTTTCCAGATAATGTTGCCAACTTCGGCAAGAAGCAGATCCGGTGCAAGGAGCGTCAGCGTTCCCTGCTCGTAAGCCAGGAGAATACGCTCGGCTTCCGTCGCATATGGCTCAGCATCGAACCACTTAATGACGACACTGCTATCAACGACAAGAGACGTCATGGTTTAGCGCATCCGATCGGCACGAAGCAGTTCAACGCTGTCGGTCGCCTCGCCATATTTTGTTTGCATCCGTTCACGAAACGCCCGAATCTCGCGGACAGTCTCATGACGCTGCTGGTCGGGATGCTTGCCAGTCGTCCACAGTTCAAGCAAATCTTCAACGCGGCTCAGACCCCGGCGTTTCGCTTCGGTTTGTAACCGCTGATACACGGTGTCAGAAACGATAACCGTTTGACTCATGCGCATACTCCTGCTGGCATCGGGTACGCCACCATTATACCCCAGGCGATGCAGCCTGATTATGGGATGAAAACGCAGGTGAGCGATCAAGCTCCCACACCGCCACCGCCACACATGAAGCGGATTAAGCTGCCGATCAACAGGATATGTGTCTCAAGGACACGTCAATGAAGTGAAATGCCAGGGTTTACGTGCCTCAGAGTCACGATACTCCTGACTTCGAGCCGGTCAGGTGTTCCTCCAGGGCACATTGCTCAAGCACGCGCCCAGCGACGCGCCAGATCAGCTCCGGCAGCACCTCAAACGAGTAGGGCATATGGACCCGCTCAAGGCGCTGGTGGTAGTCGCGGCCCCACGGCCCGATGTTGATCGTCGGCAGGTCGAGCGCGCTGACGGCGGCGTAGTCGAAGCGCAGCCTGGCCTCCCAGGCCGGTGTGTTGCTGGCGATTGCGGCTACGTCCTCGGCGCTGGTGGCGCTACCGAGGAAGCTCATGTCGGAGATGCCGGAGAAAAACGGGCGAAGCTGGATCGGCACGGCTGTCTCGTGGCTGAGCGCTGCGGCCTGCTGCGCTGCGGCATCGCGCACCCGGCGCTGGCGCTCGGTGCTGCCTTTGACGTAGGAGGGCGGATAGTAGAGTGAGCCGAAGCCGACGACGGCGGCGGGGCCGGATAGCCCGCTGTGCGACCACCAGGCCTCGATCAGGCGGCGGTTGAAGCTCGGCAGATCGATCGCCGGATCTTGCGCCAGCCGCAGCGCGAGTTCATCGAGCGCGTGCAGCGCCTCCGGGCCGCACTGCTGCCGCACGCGCGCCTGTAGCTCGGCGAAGCTCAGCACCAGCGGCTGCCAGCGGATCGGCTCGATCGGCTGCTGTGCCAGCGCGGCGTAGCGGCGGGCCTGCTCCTGAAGCTGTTGCAGCGCGCTGTCGAGCGCCTCGCGCACCAGCCCCATCACTGTATCGAGCACGTCGGTGGCGGCGCGGCCATGCGTCAGGACGTTGTAGTAGCACCAGGCGGCGGCGGGCGTCGTGACATCGTATTGTGTTTTGAGATCGCTCTGCTTGAGGCTGACCGGCGGCGGCGCTGCGGCACCCTCCACAACATCGCTGAGGGCGGCGTTACACTCGATGCGGCGAGTGATCTCGGCGGCAAGCAGGTTGGCGTTCACGCCGTCGAAGGGCACACCGGCATGGGTATCGCGGCCCACGACATAGACCAGCGGCAGCAGCTTGCCGACGGTACCCAGGAAGATCGCCTGTCCCACGCTGCCATCGCCGCGATCGTTGGTCGCGTCCAGGTTGATCGCGGCGTCGAGATCGAGCTGCCGCTCGTGAGCGATGGCTCCCAGGCGCAGCGCGGCGGAGCGCATGCCGTGCGACGAGTCTTCTTCGTCGGGCGTGGCGATGAGCAGCAGGCTGCCCTGGCGCTCGCGAGCAATCTCGGAGAAGCGGCAGAGCACGGCGATGCCTGCGGCCAGGCCGCTTTTCATATCGAGCACGCCCCGGCCCGGCAGGTACACGCCGCTCTTGAGATCGTGCAGCGCCAGATGATCGGACTCGCTGCGGCAATGCGCTTCGAGGTCGGCGATCAGACGCGGCAGCAGCGCTTCGGGATCGAATGCCCACGGCGCGAGCGGGCCGTAGTTGTCGATGCTGACCACGTCGTAGTGGCCGGAGAGCACAACGGTCGCGGGGCCGCCGCCGCGCACCAGGGCGAAGAGATTGTAGCGCTCGCGCAGATCGTCGGCGGTGCGCTCCAGCCAGAGCTGATCGGGATGGGCTTTGAAGTAGGGCAGCTCGGCGAGCAGATCGTAGAGCCGCTGGGCAAACTCGGTTTCGCCGCGCGTATTGGTGACGCTGGCAAACCCGACGAGTTGGAGCGTCCAATCGCGCACACGTTGATACCAATAGCTCATCAGTACATCCTTGATACCAGAGCTAACGTGCCTGGGTCGGCGTCGTTGCCGATGCTGAGCGGCGGCAGTTGTTCTGGGCAGACTAGGGGTTCGATCGGCTATCAGTGTACTACGTTTTTGACGCACGTTGGAGCGGCGGCGGGTCCTGTTCCAGCGATCCAGTTGGCGCAGCACACGACCCACAGCTTCGCGCCGCGATGATTTCAGCAGCCGCTCAACTCCTGCCAGCCGGATCGCCGACGAGATTAAAAATTGTTAACGCGGTAAGGTCGGCGGTAAGGAAGCTCTGCTACAGTATAGACAGAACAGTCAAGTAGCTCCACACTACCAGGCTGAGACTATCGAAATCGGAAATCGCCCACCTCCATGGCAACAGTCGCAAACCATACGCTGCGCCCTGTATGAGAAAAAAGATCAAGGATCTCGTGCCCGGCTGTTGCAAACGAGCCAGTGTTCAGCGATTTTCTGATGGACGGTCAGCGCTACAACGTGCCGCAACCCATAGTACCCCTTTTGCGTTGCGTTCCACACGCCACCCATTCCGTCCGGCGCGCCTCCTCTAGCGTCCGGCGGAAACCAATAGCAGGCACGTCAAGCTGCCGGTAGCGCTGATCGTCAGGGCTCTGTGATACGCTCACAGAGCCCTCTTTTTTTTGCCTGTGGCGGCGGATCTGCCCGCGCATCCTGTCCTTAAGACACATGCTATGCCTCGTTCTTTGGACCATCGACAAAGCGAGCGCGCTACGGTAGCATACCTGCAACGCAATGTGATGGAGCGATCTGGTGATAACCCAAGAGACAGCGATGCGATTGGATGAGCTGGCGACGAAGGAACAGGCTGAGGGGAACGTGCCGATCAGGCCGCAGCAAAGCCTGCGGCGACGAGTGCTTGGCCTGGCAGCGCCGGTGATCGGCGAGAACCTGCTCCAGACGCTGCTCGGCGTGGTCGATACGATTCTGGTCGCCGGGCTGGGCGCGGCGGCGCTGGCCGGTGTCGGCTCCGCGCTCCAGATCATCTTTGTGCTGATCGCGGCGCTCAGCGCGCTCTCGGTGGGCGCGTCGGTGCTGGTCGCGCAGGCGTACGGCGCGGGCGACCTTGCGGCGGCCAGCCGGTATGCGCAACAGTCGTTGCTGTGGAGCGTGATCGTGTCGATCCCGCTGGCGCTGCTTGGCTTCGTGCTCAGCGGGCCGATCGTCGGGCTGCTTGGGGTGGAGCCCGACGTGGCGCGGATCGCCGTTCAATATCTGCATGTCACGATCGGCACGATCGTCACGATCATGGTGCTGCTGATCGGCGGCGGCGTGCTGCGCGGCGCGGGCGATAGTCGCACGCCGATGCTGATCACGGCCTTCGCCAACATCCTCAACGTCGCGCTGGCCTATGCGCTGATCTACGGCCACGTTGGCCTGCCCGCGCTGGGAGCGGTTGGCAGCGCATGGGCTACCTTCCTGTCGCGGCTGGTCGGCGCAGTGATTCTGGTCTGGGTGCTGCTGCGCGGGCGCAACGGCGTGCGCGTCGGGCGGGGACTCTCGTGGCGGCCACAGTACGGCGTGGCGCGCGACGTGCTGCGAATCGGGCTGCCTGCGGCGCTGGAAGAGGTGCTGGTGATCACGGCCTTCGCCACGCTCACGCCGATCGTCGCGGGGCTGGGCACGGTGGCGCTGGCGGCGCATCGGGTGATCATCAACGTGCTCTCGCTCTCGTTCTTGCCCGGCATCGGCTTTGGCCTGGCGGCGACGGCGCTGGTCGGGCAGAGCATCGGCGCGCGCAGGCCGGAGGATGCCCGCGCGATCACCTCGATCGCGCTGCGCTGGGCGATGATCTGGATGGGCGTTCTTGGCGTGATCTTTGTGCTCTTCGCGCCGCAGTTGATGCGCCTCTTCACCAACGATCAGGCGATGGTCGCGATGGGCGCTGCCGGCATTCGAGTCGTCGCGCTGGCGCAGCCGTTCTGGGCCGGGACCTTCGTCTTCGCGGGCGCGCTGCGCGGCACCGGCAATACGCGGCTGCCGCTGTTCATCACCAGCGTCGCGGTGTGGTCGGTGGTTGGCCTGGGCTACCTGGCGATCGAGCTGATCCAGCCAAGCCTCCTGGCGCTCTGGGCGGCCTTCCTGGTGGTGGGGCCGTTCGAGGTCGGCTGCTTCTGGCTGGCCTGGCGCTGGTGGCGTAGGTTGTAGAACCAAGAACGGAGAACCAAGAACCGAGAACCGAGAACCGGGTGCCATGCCCAAAGGGCACCCGGCGCACCAAGAACCAAGAATCAGGCACAGATTCTCCCCCTCTCCTATGCCGCGAAGGCGGAGGCCCGCCTGAGGGTGGGGAAGGGGGTGGCGCGCAAGCGCCGGGGGTGAGGGCCTCCAGCTCGAAACTTGAAACTTAGAACTTGGAACGTGCAGATCCGCTGGTACGCACCGGCGGATCTGCACGTTTCCGGCACCGATCGGGATCAAAAATCTGTTTGACCGGGAGCGGCGATTGGGTCAATAATCGCATCATGCTTCGCACTATTAGCGATTGGGGTATCGCATGCCGATTGCCACGATTAATCCAGCCACGGGCGAGACGCTCAAACGATTCGAGCCGCTGACCGACGAGCAGATCGACGCAAAGATCGCGCACGCCGTCGAGACGTTTCGCAGCTACCGACGCACCTCGTTCGGGGAGCGCGCCGCGAACATGCTGCGCGCCGCGGAGATTCTGGAGGACGAGAAGGAGCAGTGGGGTCGGCTGATGACGACCGAGATGGGCAAGACGCTTCAGTCGGCGATTGCCGAGGCCGAGAAGTGCGCCTGGGCCTGTCGCTACTACGCCGATCACGCCGAGCAGATGCTCGCCGACGAGGTGATCCAGACTAACGCGACCTGTAGCTACATCCGCTACCAGCCGCTCGGCCCGATCCTGGCGGTGATGCCCTGGAATTTTCCGTTCTGGCAGGTCTTCCGCTTCGCCGCGCCCGCGCTGATGGGTGGAAACGTCGGCCTGCTCAAGCACGCCTCGAACGTGCCGGAGTGCGCGCTGGCGATCGAGGAGATCTTGCGGCGGGCCGGATTCCCCGAAGGCGCGTTTCAAACGCTGCTGATCGGCTCCGACAAGGTGCGCCAGGTGCTCGAAGACGAGCGGGTGCGGGCCGCGACGCTGACGGGCAGCGAGCCTGCCGGCAGCCAGGTGGCGAGCCGCGCCGGGAAGCTGATCAAGAAGACCGTCCTGGAGCTGGGCGGCAGCGATCCGTTCATCGTCATGCCCAGCGCCGACCTCGACGCGGCGGTGCAGACCGCCGTCAAGGCGCGCACGATCAACAACGGCCAGTCGTGTATCGCCGCCAAGCGCTTTATCGTCGCCGAGCCGATCGCGGATGAGTTCGAGCGGCGGTTTGTGGCGGGCATGGCGGCGCTCAAGGTGGGCGATCCATTCGACCCGGCGACCGATGTCGGGCCGCTAGCGACGCCGGACATTCTTGACGATATCGATCAGCAGGTGCAGCAATCGATCCGCGAGGGCGCGCGCTGTCTGACCGGCGGGCAGCGCCTCGATCGGCCCGGCAACTACTACGCGCCTACGGTGCTGACCGATATTCCCCATCATTCGCCCGCCTACTGTGAGGAGATCTTCGGCCCCGTGGCGCTGCTGTTCCGCACGCGCGACATCGACGAGGCGATTCGGCTGGCAAACGACACGCCCTTTGGCCTGGGCAGCAGCGCGTGGACCACCGACGAGGACGAGCGGGAGCGCTTCATCGAGGAGATCGAGGCCGGGCAGGTCTTCATCAACGGCATGGTCGCCTCCGATCCACGGCTGCCGTTTGGCGGCGTCAAACACTCCGGCTATGGTCGCGAGCTGGGCGTGTACGGCATCCGCGAGTTCGTCAACGTCAAGACCGTCTGGGTCAAAGATGAGGGCGGAGGCAGACGCAGCGAGACGGAGTAGGCGGTAGCGCTCCGGCGGGTTTTAACCTGCGCGGCGACGAACCCTGCCGATCGCCGCGCGGGAGTCGATTGAGATCGAGGAGCATGACGGTCAGATGCTAACCCCATGTATGGCATAGACGTGGTCCGGGTGCGTGTAGCCATCGAACATGACCTCCCGCTCGTACTGCATGCCAAGTTTCTTCGCCACGCGAATCGATGCGACGTTGTGGGGGTCGATCATCGAGATCAGGCGCTTCACGCACAGCGTTTGGAAGGCAAAATCGCGCACGGCCAGAGCCGCCTCGGTGGCATAGCCATAGCCCCAGTGCGCCCGCGCGAGGCGATAGCCAAGCTCAAGCTCAGGTTGGCAGCCGACATCGGGAAAGAAGAATAAGCCGCAGTAGCCAATGACCTCTCGGCTGCTCCGTTTCACCACCGCGTAGGGGCCAAAGCCCCATTGCCGATAGTACTGCTCAAGACAGGTCATGAGCCACCGCTGGACCGCGTCTTTCGTCTGCACGCCGTCACCAAACCGCATCACCTCAGCATCGCCGAAGATGCGATACATCGGCTCGTGGTCGAGGATGTGGACGTGCCGTAGGAACAGCCGTTCCGTCTGCACAATCACCATGGTATCAGCCGATCCTTCCGCCCTTGCTGCCATCTACCGCAGGTCATGGCGGATCACGATCTTCATCATCGCGCCGTCGCGCAGCGCCGCGAGCGCCTGGTGAATCTCCGCCAGCGACGCGACCTGCGAGATCAGGCATGAGGGCTTGATCGTGCCCTGCTCAAGGATCGTAATCGCGCGCGGAAAGGTGTTGACGCCGACGTACGATCCATAGATCGTCAGCTCGTTGCGGGTGATCGTGTTCTGGCGCACGGGCGGTAGCGCCTGGCTGTTCATGCCAAAGAGCGAGATCCGTCCTCCCATCCGCGCCAGATCGAGGCTCGTGCCTAGCTGCGTGCCCACCGCGTCCACGACGATCTCAGCGCCGAAGCCGGTTTCGGCGCGCACGGCCTCGCTCAGATCTGCTTCGCGCACGTTGATGGTCGTGTGTACGCCCACTCGCCGCAGCAGGTCCAGACGCGGCTGCGACACATCGGCGACGATCACGCGCGCGCCTGCGGCGAGAAAGAGCAGCGCATGGAGCGCCCCCACCGGCCCGCCGCCGATCACCACCGCCGTCTGGCCGGGCAGCGCCTTAACGTTGTCGACGCTGTTGACCACACACGAGAGCACTTCGGTCCAGACGGCATCTTCAAACGGCACATGATCGGCGATCGGGTAGCACGCGCGCTCCGGCGCGACGCTGTAGCGCGCCAGGCCGCCGTCGCGGAAGATGCCGAGCGTCGAGAAGTTTTCGCAGTGGTTGGGCCGCCCGATCCGGCAGAAGCGGCACAGGCCGCAGTTGAGATTGGGCGCGAGCGCCACGCGCTCGCCCGGCCTGCGAAAGTGGACGCCCGGCCCGACCTCAAGTACCCGCCCGATGTACTCGTGGCCCATGATCACGCCGGGCGTGCCGGGATGACCGGGCGGCTCTTCCAGAATATGTAGATCGGTGCCGCAGATGCCGCAGCCTTCGACCTCAATCAGCACGTCGTCGGGGTTGACGATGCGCGGGATCGGGCGCTGTTGCAGCTCAAGGACGCCTGGGCGGGCGAAGACGGCAGCCAGCATGGTTTGATTGCTCATAGGTTACAGTCCAATCGAACGTAAATAGTCACGGTTGCGCCGGGCGCTCTCCCTGGGCGTGCCCATGCCCGGCAATACATCCTGCTCGACGACGATCCAGCCGCGATAGCCGCGCGCGCTCAGTGTACGCGAGACGGCGGGAAAGTCCACGCTGCCGCGACCCAGCTCCGAGAAGATGCCGCGCCGCACGGCCTCGAAGTAGTCCCAGCCCGCCTGCCGCGCCTGAGCCGCGATCTGCGGATCGCAATCCTTGAAGTGGACGTGCCAGATCCGATCGCCGTAGCGCTCCAGCGCCGCCAGCGGATCGCCGCCGCCATAGACCAGATGCCCCGTGTCGAGGCACAGGCCAAGCAATGCGGGATCGGTGCGCTGCATCAGCGCCTTGATCTCGTCGGGCGTCTCGACGTAGCCCGCGCAGTGATGATGAAACACCGTGCGCAGCCCGGTCGCGTCACGCACCGCCTGCGCGATGCGCGTGGCTCCACTGGCGAAAACATCCCACTGATCGTCGCTCAGGCCATGCTCTGGGCGGATGCGTCCGGCGTGCAGCGTGCGCTCCGGCACGCTGCCGTTCTCGTCGGCCAGCACCAGCAGCGGCTCCTCACCGACCGCCGCCAGGAGCCGCGCGGTGCGCACGGCGACCGCCTCGCCGTCGGCGTGGGCCGTGGGATTCGCCAGTGCGACCGGCACGAAGGCCGCGATCAGCGCGAGGTTTCGCGCAGCCAGCTCTGCGCATAACTGCGCGGGATCGCTCGGCATAAAGCCCCAGTCGCCCAGCTCAGTGCCGGTGTAGCCCGTGGCGGCGATCTCGTCGAGCACTTGGGCGTAGCCGGGCGCGGGCGTCGTCAGATCAAACTCTAGCGCCCCCCAGGAGCAGGGCGCGTTCGCGATTCGGATCATGTTGTCCTCTATCAAGTTTCAAGTTTCAGGCCCTCACCCCGGGCCGGGGTGCCAGGCCCGGAGGGCACCCGGCCTGGCACCCGCCCTCTCCCATCGCCTGCGGCATAGGAGAGGGGGAGCACGCATACCGAGACAGGATCCTCCCCTCTCCTAGGGAGGGTGCCCGCTGGGCCTGGAGAGGGGCAGCGCGGCAGCGCCGAGGTGAGGGCCGCTAGAACTTGCGCGACCACTCCCTCGGCCAGCGCTCGACCACGATCTTTTTCTCGGTGTAAAAGTCGATCGCGTCGCGGCCCTGCGCGTGGAGATCGCCGAAAAAGCTCTCTTTCCAGCCGGAGAACGGGAAGAAGGCCATCGGCGCGGCCACGCCGACGTTGATCCCGATGTTGCCGACCTGCGCCTCGTAGCGGAACTTGCGCGCCGCAGCGCCGCTGCTGGTGAAGAGGCAGGCCATGTTGCCGTAGGCGCTCCCGTTGACTAGCTCGATCGCCTCGTCGATTGTCGCGGCGTGCAGCAGGCTGAGCACCGGCCCGAAGATCTCGGTGCGCGCCAGCTCGCTGCGCGGATCGACGTTCTGCAAGATCGTCGGGCGGAGGAAGCTACCGCGCTCGTAGCCCGCGATCGACGCGCTGCGCCCGTCGACCAGCACCTCAGCGCCCGCGCGCGCGCCGCTCTCGATCAGGTGCTCGATGCGCTCTTTGCTGGCGGATGAGATCACCGGCCCCATCTCGACGCCGGTATCCAGCCCGTAGCCGACGTTGCGCGAGGTCGCGGCGTCGGCGATCTGCCGCGCAAAGATCGTGCGGGCCTCGCCCACGGTGATCGCCACCGACGCCGCCAGACAGCGCTGCCCAGCGCAGCCAAAGGCCGAGTCGGCGACGATGCTGGTCGTCATCTCCATGTCGGCATCGGGCAGCACCAGGATCGGGTTTTTCGCGCCGCCCTGACACTGCGCCCGCTTGCCGTTGGCCGTGGCCCGGCTATAGACGTACTTCGCCACCGCCGACGAGCCGACGAACGAGATCGCGCGGATCGCGGGATGATCGAGGATCGCGTCGACAGTTTCTTTCGCGCCGTTGACCAGATTGATCACGCCCGGCGGCAGGCCAAGCTGATCGATCAGCTCGAAGATCAGGCCCATCGTCGCGGGCGTTTTCTCGGAGGGCTTGAGGATGAAGGTGTTGCCGCAGGCGATGGCGTAGGGCAAAAACCACAGCGGGATCATCCCCGGAAAGTTGAAAGGCGTGATCGCCGCGACCACGCCGACGGGCTGGCGAATCATCAGCTCGTCGATGCCCCTGGCGATGTCCTCGACGTTGCTGCCCATCATCAGCGTTGGAATGCCCGTCGCGACCTCGACGTTCTCGATGCCGCGCCGCAGCTCGCCCTGCGACTCGGCCAGCGTCTTGCCGCACTCCTGCGTGGTCAGCCGCGCGATCTCGTCGAAGCGATCTTCGAGCAACTGCTTCAGCCTGAACAAATATTGAATCCGCTCGGTCGGCGGCGTGCGACGCCACTCGACGAACGCGGCCTGCGCCACCTGCGCGGCAGCATCCACGTCCTCGCGCGTCGAGAGCGGCACCCGCACGATCGTCTCGGCGGT
Organism: Herpetosiphonaceae bacterium; assembly: GCA_036374795.1. Taxonomy (NCBI): domain Bacteria; kingdom Bacillati; phylum Chloroflexota; class Chloroflexia; order Herpetosiphonales; family Herpetosiphonaceae; species Herpetosiphonaceae bacterium. The sequence continues at coordinate 2,489 of DASUTC010000103.1, read as the reverse complement.
CGCCGGGTTGCGCACGTCGAGAAACTCGCTCGCCTGCGCTCGCCGCCACGCGCCGCCGATGTAGTTAAGGAGCATACCATCCTGTATCATGATCGCCTCGTTAAAGAACAGAGAACAAAGAACAAAGAACAAAGGGCCGGGCGCGAAGAACCAAGAACTGATCTCTCACTCTCCTGTATGATGTCCTCCCACACTCCCTCTCTCCTATGCAATGGGAGAGGGCGGGTGCCAGGCCGGGTGCCCTCCGGGCATGGCACCCCGGCCCGGGGTGAGGGCCTTGCACAAACCTCCTACTGCACCGCGCAGAAACGCCGCTGCATCTGCGCGCGGTGCTCATGATCCCCGACCCCCGAACCTACAAGAAATACCGCTCGCGCCGACGCGCCTCGTCGTAGTCCGCGCGGGCCTGCTGCACGGCTGCCACCTCCGAGATCTCGGCGATGGGCACGTCCCACCACGATTCGTAGCCGCCCACACGCTGCTCGCGATCGACCGGGATCACGATCACGGTGGTGCGGTCGCTGGCGCGGGCTGCCGCCAGAGCCTCGCGCAGGCTGGCGGCATCTTCCGCGCGGCAGACGTGCGCGCCCAGGCTGGCGGCGTTGCTCGCAAGATCGACGGGCAGCACGTCGCCGCGAAGCTGGCCGGATACCGGATCGCGGTAGCGGTACTCGGTGCCGAAGCCCGCGCTACCCACCGATTGCGACAGCCCGCCGATGCTGCTGAAGCCGTGGTTGTCGAGCAGTACGATCGTCAGCTTGATGCGCTCCTGGATCGACGTGACGATCTCCTGCGCCATCATCAGGTACGAGCCGTCGCCGACCATCACATAGACCTCACGGTCGGGCGCGGCCATCTTCACGCCCAGCCCACCGGCGATCTCGTAGCCCATGCACGAGTAGCCGTATTCCAGGTGGTAGCCTTTGGGATCGCGCGTGCGCCACAGCTTATGGAGATCGCCGGGCAGGCTGCCAGCCGCGCAGACGACTACGTCCTGCGGTCGCGAGAACTCGTTGACGATGCCGATCACTTCGCCCTGGCTGATCACGGGGCCGTGGCCGAGCCGGTAGATCCGATCGACCTCGCGCTCCCACTCGTCGCGCAGCGTGGCGACGCGCTGGCGGTACTCGGAGCCGGTATCGTAGCCGCGCAGCAGCTCCGTCAGCTCGTCGAGCGTCACGCGCGCATCGGCGGCCAGCGGCAGCGCGGCGTGCTTGTAGGCGTCGAACTCGGCGACGTTGATGCCGATGAAGCGCACGGCGGGATGCTGAAACGCGGTCTTGGAGGCGGTGGTGAAATCCGACAGCCGCGATCCGACCACGATCACCACGTCGGCCTCGCGGGCGATGATGTTGGCACCGGGCGTGCCCGTCACGCCGATCGCGCCGAGGTTCTGCGGATGATCGAAGGGCAGCGCGCCCTTGCCCGCCTGCGTCTCGCCCACGGCGATGCCGGTCGCCTCCACGAAGCGCCGCAGCGCGTCGGTCGCCTCCCCGTAGTGTACGCCACCTCCGGCGATCAGGAGTGGCTGGCGGCTGGCGCGGATCAGATCCGCTGCGCGGCGCAGCAGATCGGCGTCGGCGCGTGGGCGCGGAATCGTCCAGATGTGCGGCTCGAAGAGCGCGGCGGGATAGTCGAACGCCTCGGCCTGAACATCCTGCGGCAGCGCCAGCGTGACCGCGCCCGTGTCGGCGGGCGATGTCAGCACGCGCATCGCCTCCGGCAGCGCGGTGATGATCTGCTCCGGGCGGTAGATCCGATCCCAGTAGCGCGACACGGCCCTGAAGCAATCGTTGACCGACACGTCCTGCGAGTGCGGCGATTCGAGCTGCTGCAAGACCGGCGCGGGCTTGCGCGAGGCGAAGATGTCGCCCGGCAGCAGCAGCACCGGCAGCCGGTTGATCGTCGCGCCTGCCGCGCCCGTGAGCATGTTGGTCGCGCCCGGCCCGATCGATGTGGTGCAGGCAAACGTCCGCAGCCGGTTGTGCATCTTGGCGAAGGCGGCAGCGGTGTGGACCATCGCCTGCTCGTTGCGCGTCTGGTAATAGCGGAAGCTGTCGCCCGCCTGGTGGAGCGCCTGGCCGATGCCCGCGACGTTGCCGTGACCGAAGATGCCGAAGATGCCCGCGAAGAAGGGCTGCTCGCGTCCGTCACGGGCGATGTGCTGCTGCTGCAAGAATGCGACGATCGCCTGTGCTGTGGTCAAGCGTCTGGTGTTTGACATAAGATTATCTGCCGTCCTTGTATGGGCGACCCCGCGAGTCGCCCATACGGGTATTGATTTACCAGCCGCCGCGCTCGGCGACAAACGCCTCGACCTCGTCGAGCGTCGGCATGAAGTTGGCGCAGCCGTGGCGCGTGACGACAATCGCGCCGGTGGCGTTGCCCATGCGCGCCGCCTGCTCCAGCGGCCAGCCCTGAAGGTAGCCATAGATCAATCCGCTGGCAAAGGCATCGCCCGCGCCGAGCACGTTCAGCACCTCGATCTG
>DASUTC010000102.1 GCA_036374795.1 Herpetosiphonaceae bacterium | reverse complement strand
TCGGCGGTCGAGACCTGCGACACCAGCAGACCGGGCAACACGAAGAAGCCGATGATGCTCAGGACGGTCTGCTCGACGCTATAGCCGCTCGCCTTGACGACCTCCTGGGTGCGCCACCACGCATGGATCAACCAGGCGTCGTACCCAATGAGAAAGCATGCCGACAGGACCAGCACCAGATAGCCCCAGGTGCGCATCCGAATCTTCATCACCAGCATCCCGGCGGGGGAGGTTGGGAAGATAAACCCCACAAAGATGATCGGCGCGAGGACGAAGATCGCCGTGAAGGAGAACGCAACCGCGACATTGCTGGTCATGCTACTTTGAACGATCCAATGGAAGGCGGCGCTGCCGACGACCGAGGCGAGGGCCGCCAGCAGCAAGCCGGTGCGTCCGGTAAACGCACGATGGTGGTGCTGCGTGCTCATCGCCGGGTCTCCTACGCTGATGGGAACGTTCGGGACGAGATGGGCCGCTCGTGAACAGTGCGGCGCTGGCCCTGCAGGTGGAGCAAGCGCCGGTGGACCGAGCGGGCCTGGCGCAGGATCTCAGGATCGCCGCCGGTTCGCTCGGCATGGTCGATCAGCACCAGCAGGATCGCGCTCTCCCGCCAGACCAGCCCGCCAGGCAGCAGAATCGTTTTCCGCAGCGCGAGCCGGGCGATGGTCGTGATGATGACCCGGATGTCGCCAAGGAGTGGACGAGCGCGAAACCGTGGGGCTGTCGGCTGCGTGACGGGTTGGGTGGAAGCGTGGTCGGCCATGCGTGTCCATCCTTCTGTTCAATAACTCCTCACGATTATAACATGATAAGTTACAATTGTCAATATATTATTTATTAATATAGCAATAGCAAAAACGTGACAAAAGAAGATATGAATGACGCATCCATGCGGACAGGATGGGGGTGGTATGGTAGTCTGGTTGGTGTCGGGATGGTACGGGCCCAGCCGCTGTGCGAAGATCGTCAACGCGCTCACGGGAGCGCCGTGCCTGCGCCGTCTGCCTCTGCGGGTGCCGCAGCTCGCCACTGTACATGGCACCGCTGCGGTGGACCCAGCCAGCGACGCGCAGGCAGTGGTCAGTTGCTGGCTTTCGTTCCTTGCGGCTTACGATCCTCGTTCAGCAGTAGTGCGCTCGGCATCGAGGGCAGTGAGCCGATGACGAGTCCGCTCCGTGTCGGGATGCTTGGGGCCGAGCCGTTCCAGAAAGATGGTCAGCGCCTGCTCCAGAGAGCGCCGTGCCTGCGCGTGATCGCCCTGCGCATGCAGCACCTCGCCATGCCCACGCAGGCTCCGGGCGGTATCCGGATGCTTCGGACCCAGCACGCGCTCCTGAATCGCCACCGCTTGCATGAAGGAACACTGGGCTTCCGCATACTGCCCCCGGTCCTTGAGGACCTCGCCGAGGGTCTGGTGACTCTTCGCGGTGTCGGGATGGTCGGCGCCCAGCACCCGCCGCTGGATCGCCAATGCCTGTTCCAGGGAGCCCTGCGCTGCCGCGTAGCGCCCTTGGCGCCGCAGCACCGCACCCAGGTCGTGGAGGAACATGGCGGTCACGGGATGCTCGGCACCGCCGACGCGCTGCGCCGTCGCCAACGCCTGTTCGATGGCGTCCTGGGCCTCGGCGTAGCGCCCTTGGTCCGTGAGGACCACGCCCAGCGCGTGGAGGCTGTGGGCGGTGAGGTGGTGGTCGGCGCCCAGCACGCGCTCCTGAATCGCCAGCGCCTGTTCGATGTAGCGTTGGGCTGTCGCAGCGTGTCCTTGGGTCCCGAGCACTATGCCCAGGGAAGCAAGGCTCATGGCGGTGAGGTGATGGTCGTCGCCCAGTACCCGCTCCAGGATCGCCAGCGCCTGCTCAAAGTAGCCCTGCGCCTCAGGATACTGCCCTTGGTCGTACAGCACCCAGCCCAGATTGCCGAGACTGTTGGCCGTGTCGCGATGGTCGGCGCCCAGCACCCGCTGCCGGATCGCGAATGCCTGCAGAAAGTAGCCCTGCGCCTCGCTGTACCGCCCTTGGTAGTACAGCACCCTGCCCAGGTCGAGGAGGCTATGGGCAATGGTGGGATGCTCCGGCCCGAACAACCGCTGCCGGATCACGAATGCCTGCTCATAATAGCCCTGGGCCTCGGTATACCGCCCCTGGTCGTGGAAGAACACGCCAAGCCTGTGGAGACTTTGCGCGGTGTCGGGATGGTCGGCGCCCAGCACGCGCTCCTGAATCGCCAGCGCCTGTTCCAAGAAGCGCTGGGCGTCCGCAAACTGCCCTTGGGCACCGACGACATTGCCCAGGTTGAGGAGGCTTATGGCGGTGTCGGGATGGTCGGCGCCCAGCACGCGCTCCTGAATCGCCAGTGCCTGTTCCAGGTAGTCCTGCGCTTCCCCATAGATGCCGAGTTGCCGGAGATGGACGCCCAGCGCCGTGCATAACGCTGCGGTGCGGGCATCCGCGCGCGGCTGGGCCACCTCGGTGAGGAAGCGGAGCTGGAGCTGGAGCGCGAGCAACCGCCGGGGATCGCGTTGCTCGTTCACTGCATTGACCACCCGCAGCAGGGTGGCTTCCACCGCCGCCTGGGCGGCGTCGTGTCCTAGAACCGCCCGCACAAACGCGACCAGCAGCCGGTGCATGCGCAGGTTCCCCGCGGCGTCGGCGGCGAGCAGCCCCAGGTCGATCAGCCGCGTCAGGGCGTCCTCGGCCACGAGGATGCCATCGGGGTCATCGTCCCGCAGTTCAAGCGTGTTGAGGAGGAACCAGCGCGGGATCGGCTCGCCGGGCGCCAAGCAGGCGGCATGGGCCAGCAGCGTGCGCGCCAGCGCATCGGCTGGCTCGCCGGGATCGAGCCGCTCGTAGCTCCGCGCAAAGGTGCGCGCTACATGCTGCACATGCTGCGTCGGCGACAGCCCCGCCGCTTGCAGCGAGCGATCGTCCAGGATCGTCGGGGTCTGGAGGCGCGTCAGGTACTGGGCTGGGGTCAGCGCATGGCGGTATTTGGCGAGAAAGCTGCCCGCCAGATGAAGCGCCAGTGGCAGATCGCCGAGCAGCTCCGCAACCGCGTCGAGATCGGGATGGTCGGCGGGCAGATCGGGGCGAAAGGTGCGGAGCAGGCGGAGACTATCGGCACGCGGCAACACATCGAGCGGGAGCGGGCGCACGCCGAGCGTCGGGTCCCAATGCTGGCGACGGCTGGTGAGCAGGATGCGGCAGCCGCCATGGGTGGGTCGCCACTGCGCCACCAGCGCCGCATCCTCGCAGTTATCAAACACCAGCAGCCGGGGGAGCGGGCGTTCCCAGGCGGCTTGCACGAGCTGCACTTGCTTGTCGAGGGGAAGCTGGTCAAATGCCGCATGGAGCCGCATGCCCCGGTCGCCCCCACACGCCGCCACTTCCGCAGACACGGCAGCCGAGTCAGCAAAGCTGAGCCAGAACACGCCACCGTGGAAATACTGCCCGTAGCGATGGACAAACTCGCAGGCCAGTTGC
>DASUTC010000101.1 GCA_036374795.1 Herpetosiphonaceae bacterium | reverse complement strand
CGCTGAGCTGGCTGCGCAGCCTGGGCGTCGTCAGCGCCGCGCCCGCCCAGCCGAGGCCCTGGTCGGTGCTGCCCAGCACGGCCAGCACGGCGCGCTCCTTGGACCACGGCGCGGCCAGCAGTTGCAGATAGCCGACATGCTCGCCTTGAGAGCGCCGGTAAACCACCGGAGCGTTCGGCTCGGCGGCCAGATCGCTGCCAGCCGCGAAGGGCGCGGGCAGCGCCGCGCCAAGCTCGCCGACGATCGTCAGCGCGCTTGGCCGCCCGACGATCAGCAGATCGCGCTCCTGGCGCACCTGCGGTGGCACGGCGCTGCCAAAGGCGGCGGCCAGATCGACGAGCGTGCCCTGCATCTGGCGGCCCAGATCAAAGGCGATGGCCGTGGCGATGCTCCAGCTCCGCGGATCGTCTTCGGCGACGATCAGCGCGGTGCGCTCAAGGTTGGGGCTGACGGTGAAGGGCGCGGGATAGCGCTTCAGATCGATCGTGTGGGTAGTGGCCTCGCCCGTCGCGGGGCTGAGCGGCAGGTGCAGGATCGACTCGGGCCGAACCGTGAGCCAGAGGCCATTGCCGCGCGGATCGGTGCAGATCGCGCGGGGCAGCAGATCGGCGCGCAGCACCAGCAGATTGCTTCCGGCGCGTACCGCCGAGGCGGGCAGCGCGACGCGGGTGCTGCTCAGCCGCGTCGAGTTATCGTCGAGGCGGATACTGGCGATCGGCTCGTCGTTCAGGCTGACCGTCATCCCCGACTGATCGTAGTCCAGCAGCGCGGTATGCACGAACGAGAGATCGAGATGCGCCTCGCCGCTGATCACCTGGCCCACAGGTAGCTCGAAGCGATAGGCGGCGTACTGCGCGCCCTGGCCGTAGAGCCGTTGCACCTCGTAGCCCAGCTCCGCGAAGCTGCGATCCACGTTCGCGGCAGCCGCGACGGGCTGCGGCTGCACCGCCGCTACCAGCGCCATGTTGGGCTGCTCGCCGCCGCGCAGCGTGCCGGTGCTGAACGCCTGCGCCGCCTTGATCACCGCCGCGTCGCTCTGTCCACTGACCACCAGCGCGACCTGCGCGTCGTTCCAGGGCGAAACCGCCATCTGGATCACGCCGTCGTCGGCAACGCTCGTCGCGTCCACCCGCGCGGGCAGACGCAGATCGTCGCGCAGCGGCAGAGACTCGATCTTGCCCACGAGGATCAGATGCGTCCGCTTGAGCGTATCGGCCTGCGCGCGGCTGACAGGCTGGAGCGCAAGCTGGAAGGCGCTGTCGGCCATGCGGCCCAGACCGGCGGCGATCGTCAGCGCCGCCTGGATCTCGCCCGGCGTCGGGTTGTCGGGCACCACGATCGTCGCGGTATCCGGCAGAAACGAGCGCTGCACGATCGGACGCGGCAGCAGCGCCAGCGCTGTGGGCGGCGCGACGATCCGATGCGGCAGCACAAACTGCGAGCTGGCACGAATGATCAGGCTGGTGTACTGCTCCAGGCCGCACTGCTCGTCGGTGTCGAGCAGCAGATTGAGATAATGCCGACCGTCGCGGCGGGTGGACGTGAGCGCGGACGCCGGGATCGGCACGCTAACGGTGCGCTCGCCGATCTGATCCAGCAGGATCGTCTGCACCGTGACATCGTTGAAGACGACCTGAAGCGTGCCGCCGAACATGCGCCCGGCCTGGCCCGCCGCGCCATCCGCCGCGCCCGCGTTGGACTGACCGGCAAAAAAGGTTGCGAGATTAAGCTGAAGCTCCGCGCCATCGGTCAGCTCCCAGTTGGCGGGAACGCTAAAATCAAGCTGCGCCGAGTCGAACGGCCCGCGCAAATTTTGCTCGCGGACGCCAAGCCGGGCAAAGCTGACGATATTCTCGCCGACCGGCTCGGAGGTTTGGGCGTGGACCGGCGCGGCGGGGAGCGCCCACAGACCGGCAAGCACGCCAATCAGGATCAAACAAGAGAGCAACCTGTTCATGATGTTCGCGTCGAAGACAAGTCCTTTCCCGGCTTTGACAGGCGTGTGCTGCATTGTACTCGTGGTTCGGCCTGTCGATGTCGGTAGAGGTCCTGATAGCGCATAGCGCAAACGGTTGCTCGGCATGGGGAGAGCGACTCGCGGCGCTCACGCGCTATTCGAGGCCGGGAGCGGCTCGACCGGCTGCCACTCAGGCGCGGGCGGAATCAGCGCCGCGCGATAGACGGTGCGCGCCATCAGCAGCCCTTCGAGGTACAGCGCGATCACGAAGCCGATGCTCAGGCCGGACAGCCCATCGAAGCGCGCGCCCAGCGCGGCCAGGCCCAGCTCCAGCAGGCTGCCCAGCGTGATCAGCGCGGCGGTCGGCGGGATCTGCTCGTGGACGCGGCGGATCGCCACATAGTGATCTTTGACGATCAGCGGAAACACGCCCAGGCCAACGATCCGCAGCGTCCACGCGGCCTGCGCGGCGTAGCTCGGCCCGAACACGCCCATCAGCAGATCGGCGCTGAGCCAGACGACGATATTCGACACGACGCCGATCGCCGTCGCCATGCTGAGCGTCAGCCGCATCTTGTGCGCGAACGTCGCGCGGTCGGCCATGCCCACGGCGTAGAGCACCGTCGTCAGCGTGTAGGGGATCGCAAAGACCAGATTCAGCATCAGCCAGGCCATGTAGAAGCTCGCGTTCAGCGCCGCCGAGAGCAGGCCCGTGACCACGATCGGCAGGCCCAGTCCCGGCAGTTGCAGCGCCAGATTCAGCGCGTGGTGGCTCAGCGCCGCGCCCGACAGCTTGCGCAGCACGTTCCACTGCGGCGCGTGGACGCGCACCCGCAGCCGCGCCGCCACGACGATCCCGGCCAGCCCCGCCAGCGACACAAGATTGCCCAGCAGCCAGGTGCCATAGATCCCCAGGCCGGTCGTATCCGACAGCCACAGGCTCAGCGGCAGCAGCGCCAGCAGCTTGACCAGAGCAAAGATCGCGTTGCGCCAGAGCTGAAGGCTGCCGCGCAGCAGCCCGATCAACGCCTGATCCAGCACCAGCGTCATACCGGTCAGCACGACGCCCGCCACGAAGAGCAGCACCGTCAGGCCGTCGCTCGCCAGCGGCTGGAACTCCACCGAAACCACGGGCGCGATCAGCGCGAAGAGCAGGCCGAGCAGCCCCGACGCCAGCGCGGCCACGACCAGCGCGGTTGTCACCAGCGCGCCGCGCTGTGTGGTCTGCCGCGGCAGCTCGCCGATCAGCAGCGTGCCCAGCCCGACGATGCCGATCGTGCCGAGCAGGCTCATCGCCGAGATCGCCGCCGACGCAAAGCCCACGATCTCGGCGGGAAACTGGCGCGCGGCCAGCCACCAGTACAAAAAGCCCAGTCCCGACGTTACCACCGTCGTGCCGATCATCGACCCGGCGTTGACCAGCAGCTCGCGGTTGGCGGCGCTCCGCAGGCGCGTCACAATCTTCATAGCGTTCCTTGACAGGTAATCTTCTCCATGTGGATTCGGATCGTAGGAGCACGGCGCTGCCTCGCCCTGGGCGACACGGTGTGTCGCGGCTACCCACCCCCGCATTCGATCATCAGGGATCAGCGTTGATCGACCCAGAGCATCACGCGCCGATAGACCGCGCTCGGCTCTGTCGCGCGGTAGAGCCGTGCCTCGACCGGACCCGCGCCGGGCTGACGCTGCGGCAGGTCTACCGTCGCCTCCCAGCGCTCGTTGGCCGCCAGCGCCAGATCGGGCCACTCGCGGATGATATAGCCGCCGCGCTGCACGACCAGGCGATAGCGGCCCGCCTGCGGACCTTTCGTGATCACCCCCAGCCGCACGCCCTGCGTCTGCTCTGCGGGCAGAATCCAGAGCTGGACCACATTGGGCGCGGGATGCTGCGCGGCCTCGCTGCGGGCGATCACCAGCGCGCCGATGATCGCCAGTGCCGCCAGCACAAAGAGCAATCCCTGCCCGACGCTCAGCCCAAACGTCGTGCGCCGCGCCGAGAGCGGCAGCGCAGGGCGGCGGATCAGCGCGACCAGGCAGCCGCCGAGCGTGATGTAGCTCAGCAGAATCGTCCATGAGACGCGCTGCAAGCCCCAGGGCGTCCAGTTCAGCCCGAAGCCGCCCAGGATCGTCACGCCCAGGCTAAACCCGACCGTAAACAGCATGCGGTCGGTGCGCGGCAGCGCGCGATCGGGAAAGAGCGCCGCCGTAAGCGCGTAGCCCGGCAGCACCAGCACCAGCAGCAGGCCAAGCAGCGCCCGCAGCGCCCCGCCCTCGCCGCCCAGCAGCGCCAGCGCGGCGAGCAGGCCCACGATCAGCAGATCGGCGACCTTACGGCTCATCTGCCAGCGCTCCGATGTCATAAAACTTTAGATCGCCGCTGTCGAAGAGGCGGCTGACGTTGGGCATATGCGCGAATTTTTCCAGCACCGCGCGATCGACCGGCGCTTTGAACGGCACGACCATCTGCTCCCAGCCCTCGTAGTAGTGCCCGTCCAGCGGTCGTGCTCTGGTGGTGCGCTCGTCCACGGCGATATACTGAATACGACCGTTGCGGATCACCGTGCGCTCGTTGGGGCCGATCCGGGGCGTGAGGAAGATGCCGGAGATCGAAACCTTATCGATCAGATCGTTGATCATGCGCTGCTCGCCGTACGTGCCCAGCAGCGTCATGTTGATCCGATCGGCGGCAATGCGATTATCCGGCCCCAGGTAATCGCGCGCCCACTCGGCGGCAGCCAGGCCCTGCGGCTCGACCGAGCGCGTGTCGGCAGCGACCATGTACGGCCACGGCAGGCGCGCCCAGGGCGACCAGCCCGCGATCACGCCGCCCGCGAAGATCACGGCGGCGTAGGGCACGAAGACCAGCGGCTTGAGCCAGAGCCAGCGCCTGTAGGCTTCGAGCCGCGCCGCCAGCCAGCCCAGAAAGCGCGGCAGCCGACAGTGCTCGATGCCGAGCGCCAGCACGAACGCCAGCGGAATATACACGAACACCGACGAGCGCGCCGAAATCTCCCAGCCGCCGCCCGTCAACCGCAGCGCCAGCGTCGCCGGATAGGTCAGCGCGCCCAGCGCAAACATAAACGTCGTGGCGCGGCTGCGATAGCCGAGCCAGAATTGCAGCAGGCCCCAGGGCAGTGTCAGCATGATCAGCCCAGGCGCGCCAAGCCCCGCCAGCTTCTCCAGCAGCGGCACAGGGATGCCCGTGCTGGACTTGAACAGCTCGCGGTCTGATCCTTCGCCCGCGATCAGGTTGAGCACCGACTCGATCGCGCCCTGGAGATGCGGCGCGAGATAGCCGATCGTGATGCTGGAAACGCAGATCAGCCAGACCGCATTCGCCGCGATCATCAGCAGCGCGATCAGCAGCAGGCCGGGCTCGTCCGCGCCAGACCATCGGTTATAGATCAAGGTGATCGTCATCCAGAGGAGCAGAAAGATCGTCAGCATGTACGACGTGGCATGATGCGTCGCCACCACCGCCCACAGCCCAGCGCCGGCGATCAGCGTCAGCCGCCCCTGCGCCTGCGGCATCTGCTGTCGGCGCAGCAGCACAAACAGCACCAGCGTCGCCAGCGGCAGCGCCAGCGACTCGTACGCGAACTGGCCGTCAAAGAAAAGATAGTGCGGATTCGCCATGTAGAGCGCCGAGGCAATCCCCGCGATGCGCACCGACTGGCCGATCTGCTCGTAGAACAGGTAGAGCGTCAGCGTCAGCACCAGCCGCGCCACCCCGACGATCACCGCGCCCGCCTCGTAGATGCTCATGCCGGTCAGATGCACCAGCGCGTTGGTCGCAATCTCCAGCCCGGGATAGAGCGGCGATACCGGCAGCATCGAGTTCTCGGTGAAGAGATGCCCGCTCTTGAGAATATCGTTCGCGGTACGCCAGTGCAGAAACTCGTCGAAGAAGGTGAAGCCCAGCGGGCTATGCAGCAGCTTGGCGAGATACACGCCGAAGCCCAGGAACAGCAGCAGCCCGATCGTCTCCTGGCGGTTGACTCCCGGCATCACCAGCCGCGCCGAGAGCGGCCCGTACAGCACGATCAGGCCGATCCAGAAGAGCGTTTGCGACCAGGACATGTCGTAGCGCGCGCCGATGTGCGCCAGCGCCACCAGCACCACGCCGATCGCGCCGACCACGCTGAGCACAGGCAGCCAGCCCCAGGCCCCCGCCCGCACAATCGGCATGCGCCGCGCCAGCAGCCCTGTCGTCGGCCCGGAGCGCGGCGCTGCAACCAGGCCGATGCCGAGCTGATGCAGATCTGATCGACCGAGACTCGTCCCGCGCTCGATCATGCGCGCCAGCCGGTTCCGTCGTCGCGCGTGGCTGGTATCCGCACCGCCAGCGCGTGGCTATCGCGCGAGGAGTTCATCATAGAGGTCTTCTATCCGTTGTACGACCGTGCTTGCCTGAAACCCGACCACATGCCGCCGCCCGGCGTCGCCCATGCGACGACACAGCGCGCGATCGTCGAGCAGCCGCCGCATCGCCTGAGCCAGCGCGCGATGATCGCCCGGCTCCACCAGCAGCCCCGTCTCGCCGTCGACCACCAGATCGGTCAGGCCGCCGATGCGCGACGCGATCAAGGCTCGTCCGGTGCTCATCGCCTCCATCGCCACCGTCGGGCAGGGATCGGACCAGATCGACGGGATCAGCCCGAACATGCAGCGCTGCCATGCCTGCATCACGGCCTCATGCGGCCAGTCGCGCAGCACGTGGACGTTTGGCGGAAAATCGACCGTGCGCACCGGGTATTCGGGCGTGTGATAGCCGATGATCACCAGCGGCGGCGCGGACTCAAGCTCGGCGTAGGCGCGCACCAGCACATCCAGCCCCTTGTAGCGCCCGAACGCGCCGACAAAGAGCATAAACTCTCCAGCGGGCAGCTGCGCCAGGTTGGGATGGGGCCGGGCACCCTCTGGGTGTGGCAGCGCGCCGATGTCGTCGGGCACGAAGTTCGGGATCACCCGCGCGGGCACAGCGCCGTCGAGCAGGCCGTTATCGTGGCCCACCGCGCTGCTGACCGGCACGAACATATCGACCGCCGCGCGCTCCGCCGTGCTCATCACGACGTTGGAGAGCGCCACCGGCAGGCCCTTGATCTTGCCGTAGTGCGTGCTGGCGCAGCCCAAACATTTGCCGCGCGCGGGGCCGCTGCACGGATCGTCATTATAGATCAGCTTCTTCTTGGGACAGACCACGCTATGATCGTGGACCGTCAGCACCAGCCGCGCGCCGCTCCACGCCTTGAGCGGCACGAACGAGCGCGTCATCCAGTTATGCGCATGGACGATCTGCGGACGCTCGCGCCGGATCACCTTTTGCAGCGCCAGCGCCAGCTCAGGATCGGGAAAGGGCGGCGCGTGCCTGCGGGCGCTCTCGCTAAACAGCCGCTCGATCCGCTGCATCGTGCCGCGAACGCGATAGACGCGCACGCCCTGGTCGTCCTCGAACTCCCGCAGGCCGTGATTCCAGAGTGTCGCGACCGCCACGTCGTGGCCGCGCGCGGCCAGCTTCGTGCTCAGATTGCGCACATGGCGCTCCTCGCCGCCGATGTAGGGCGGGTAGAACTGCGTCAGCATCAGGACGCGCATGGTGGCCTCCCGGCGATTGAATGATAGAGCTTCAGCAGATCGGCGGCGCAATCGTCCCAGGTCGGCAGCTCGATCGGCGGCGGCACCAGCGGCGCGCGCAGCTGCTCGACGATCGCGGCGGCGACCTGCGCGGACGTGGACGCGAGCGGCACGGCCCGCGCCAGGCCCCGGCTTGCCAGCTCGCCCAGGCCGGAGGTATCCGCCACCAGCACGGGACGGCCAAGCGCCAGCGCCTCAAGCGCCGCGATCGGATGAGTCTCGTAGTCGCTCAGCAGCGTCACCAGCGCGCTGCTCGCCAGCAGCGCCGCCATAGCGTGCCGCTCGGTCGGCGGAATGCCGCCGATCTCGACGCGACCGGCGACGCCAAGCCGCGCCGCCATGCGCCGCAAAGGTTCCTCGTACGGCCCGGTTCCGACGATCCGCAGCCGCGCTGCCGGGTAGTGCCTCAGCACCTCCGGCAGCGCCGCAATCGCCCGGTGATGGCCTTTGTAGCGCTCCAGCCGCCCCACCGATGCGATTAGCGGCCCGGCGGTCGCGGCACCAGGCTGCGGCGCGACTCTGGGCAGATCCGCGCCGTTGGGAATGAACGCGAAGCGCTCGGCGGGCAGGCGCAACTGCTGGCCGTAGAGTGCGATCTCGAAGCGCGCAATCGCCACCAGCCGCGCGGCACGAGCCAGCAGCGGACGCAGCAGCGCCCACTGCGGCTTGCGCATCGCGTTGCGCAGCCGCGACGAGTGGCCGCCGCCGTGAAAGGTGACGACGTAGGGCAGCCGCGCCCGCAGCGCGGCCAGCATCGCCAGGGGAGCGACGAGGGTATGATAGCTTTGGCAATGCACGATGTCCCACGCGCCGCGCTCGATCACGCGCGCAATGCCGGGCGCGAAGTAGTAGTCGCGCTCGGCAGGCCACGCCCGCACCCGCTCGATCGTCACGCCCTCGCGCTGCTCGCGCTGCGGCAGCGCACCGCTGCGATCGGTCGTCAGCACCGTGACCTCAGCGCCGGAGCGCACCATGCGGCGCGCGACCTGATCGACATGGGTTTCGACGCCGCCGATCGCCGGAAAATAGCGGGGCGTGACCATCAGCACCCGCAGCGGCTCCGATCTTGCTGTCATCATGCGCTCGGCTGCTCCATCGCGCTGCGCTCAGGCTGCGCCTCGGCTCGATCGACGACAGGACGGCGCTGCATCAGGTGCGCGACACGACCAGCCAGATAGCCAGCGGTGGTGATCGCCAGGCCCGCGACGATCGCCGACGACCGCAGCAGGCCGCCAGCGTCGCGGCGTGCCAGGGTATCGATCACGCCGCGCAGCACGCCGCTCGGCAACGTGCGCAGCGTGTAATCGCGCTCCGAGGACAGCCCGCGATCGTGACCGACCAGCCGCGCCAGATACGCCTTCGAGAGGCCCTCGGAGTAGCAGCGCCGCGCAAAGTAGGCCAGCGTCGCGCGCTGCGGCGGGACGCGATGCTGCACCCGCGCGCCAGGCTGATAGATCAACTGCGCATCGGGCAGCGACGCCGTCAGCCGGATGCAAAACTCGGTGTCGTCGTTCTCCTGGCCGATCGACAGCACGCCGACGCGCCCGATCCGAAAGCCGCCCATGCGCTCGAATGCCTCGCGCCGAAACGACATATTGCAGCCGATCAGGTTGCGCACGGCGGCGCGACGCTCAGGCATGCCGCGATAGGTGCAGCCGACGACCCAGTTGAACTCGGCGGGAAACCAGCGCGGCTGTCGAGCGGTCCAGCGCGGCTCGATCGCGCCGCCGACGCCGATCGCTGCGGGATCGGCGTAGCACGCGCTGAGCTGCTCCAGCCAGTCGGGCGCGGCAATCGCGTCGTCGTCGAGAAAGACGATCAGCGAGCCGCGCGCCGCCGCAACGCCGCTGTTGCGCGCCCCGGAGAGGCCACGCGCGCCGCGATTTTCGATCACTGTCACGCCGGAGAAGTAGGCGCGCGACCGTGCGAGCAGCGCCGGGTTATGATCGATCACCACAATGATGTCGCGCGGCAGCACCGTCTGGCGCTGCGCCGATGCTACCGCCGCGATCAGATCGCTCCAGCGCGCCTCGGTGTACGCGCAGAGGATCACCGAAAAAGCTTCAGAAGATTGTGTCATTGTTTATCTGGCTCTGGCGAGTAGCGCCTTAGCTGGCGGTAGGATGCTTCAGGTTATGGGTAGCCGGGCGGTATGGACGCAGGCGCTCCTTGAAGATCGTCTTGAGCACCCGCCAGCCGTCGGGGATCGTGCGCAGGCGGCCCTCGCCATGTACCCGCTCCGACTCGAAGCTCGGCATCTCGACGACTTTCAGCCCGGCGCGCAGCGCCCGCACGTTCATCATCGTCTCGATCTCGAAGCCGTCGCCATCCAGCTCCAGCAGCGGCAGCACGCGCGCCCAGAAGGCGTTATAGCCGTAGCACAGATCGGAAAACCGCCCGCCGAACAGCAGACGCACCAGCATTGTCAGCGCCTCGTTGCCAAACTGACGGTAGAGCGGCATGTCGGAGGTGCCAGCGCCCTGGATGAAGCGCGACGCCTTGACAAAGTCGGCGCCGTTGCACAGCACCTGAATGAACAGCTCCATCTCGCCGGGATCGGTCGAGCCGTCGGCGTCAAGCATCACAATGATATCACCGGTCGCCGCCGCAAAGCCGGTGCGCAATGCCGCGCCCTTGCCCCGCCCCTGCTGCTGTACGATCCGAATATCAGGCCGCAGCCGCCGCGCCACCTCAACCGTGTTATCGGTCGAGTTCCCATCGACAAGCATCACCTCGTCGATCCAGGCCGGAACGCGCGGCAGGACATACGGCAGGTTTTCTGCCTCGTTGAGCGCGGGAATGATCACACTCACCCGGTGCTTCGCGGCTGGTCGCTGCGTGCTTTCGTAGGCCATCGCGGGCAGATCGCCAAATGATCCTGAATGCTGCCCGGCTGAGCCGGTATCCGCTGTCGAGACTGTATGATCTGCCTGGGCATTCATCGCCAGTACTGCCTGGTCGAGGGATGGTGTATTGTTGGTCGAAAGGTTCATGGCACGATCCTCACTGGTACACATGATGTTCTGCTTGCACGTATCGGCATTTGGCAAACAGTGGGTCCGACGGAGGCATACGGCGCTGCTGCGCGGTATCGGCATTCGGCAAACAGCGGCATGACACACGAGGCGTTTGAGCGATCACTTCAGGGTAGGCGGGTGCCGGGGGGTGTGAGGTCCTTTCACGTAGCAACGTAGGATAAATAAGGTATCATTGCGAGTTTTTGGTTTGTTCCGTGACGGTTCGAGCGGAAGGGCGGACGAGTCGTGGCTTCAATGGTAAAAACGTTCGAGCGAAGATGAAGATATGCTGATTTTCCCTGACAAAAGGGTGAACGGGACTATCGACGAGGTACTATCATTTGTGGGACTCCAGGTTCGGAGTTTCAGGCCCTCACCCCCGCCGCTCGCGCGCCACCCCCGCTGAGCGCCGGGTGCCATGCCCAACGGGCGCCCGGTCTGGCACCCGGTTCTTTGTTTGGTTCTTCGTTCTCCTAGCGCGTGAGGCCAGGAAGATAGACCTTCTCACGAGGAACGCCCGGGCTGACCGTGATCGTGCCGAGCGGATAGCGGCCCACGCTATCGCGCCCGGTATTTGCCAGCGTCAGCGGCGGACGATACCACGTAGGGTCGCGCACGACGAGATTCAGCTCATATTGACCAGCGGGTATCGCGTCTGACATCATCAGCGGATCGCTGACAGGCTGCGGCTGCGTCGTCGGCAGCAGCCGCTCAAGGTTCAGATGCGAGACGCCGGTCCAGACCAGCGCGCGCGTGCCCTGCTGATGCAGTTGAAAGGTCACGGCATACTGCTCGTACAGCGGCGTCACGCCGACATTCGACCACTGGCTGTCGATGCTAAAGCGCTGGCCGGTCGTCACCACGGCGGGGTAGCTCAGCGCGTTGAGCTGTATGCGGTAGCCGGAGCGCTTCCCGATGGTGATCAGTTGCGCCTGCTCGTCGGCGGAGTAGCTGCTCCAGGCGCCGAAGTTGCCGCCCGCGACAGCGGCGATATGCCACGTCTGGACCTGCCGGTCGCACTCCGCCAGGTTGGGACGACCACCGCCGAGGTACTCGGAGACGACCGGCGCGGTCTTCCACCGATCGCGCATCGCCGCCAGCTTGGCCGGATACGCCGTAAACTGCTGGTCGAACCACGGATCGCACAGGCTATCAACACGCACGCCGACGCGCGGCGATGCGCCCAGCGCATAGACGAAGGCATCGACCTCCGGCCCGCCGGAGTTCATCAGGACACGGCTGCTGGGAAATGCGGCGAGCTGAATATCGACGAGCGCCCGCTTGGTAGCGGCGGTGGCGGGCGGCGTGCAGAGGCCGTTGGTGTGCCACTCGCCCCAATGGCCGTAGATGCCCATATCGTAGTAGCCCAGCCACGGATTGCCGTTGTAGCGCGCGCCCAGCGCCTGCATGAGCGCCCGCGCCCGTTCGAGAAACTGCGGATGATCCCAGGCCGGCACCCAGACGACCTTGCCGCCATAGGAGCAGTAGCTACCGCCCGCCTCCTGCCGCAGGTACTCCGGCACCTCGACGGCTGCGCCAAAGTTGTTGATGCTCATCACGCGGAAGGCTAGCTTTGCGCCCGCCGCCCGCGCCGCTTGCAGCTCGCGCTCGATCGGCGAGAAATCGTACTGTCCTTTGGACGGCTCCAGCTCGCGCCAGGTGTAGCGGAGATAGTGATCGTAGGACGGGCGCGGCTGCGGAATCCCTTCCACACCGTACCAGCGATAAAAGCCGCGCAGCGGATTGACAATTTCGGGATCGGAGAGCGGAATCGCCGTGGGTGTGACGCTGATCATGCTCGTTGCCGCACCCAGAGGGTACTCTGCCGCTGCCCACGAGCCGCTGGTCAGCACCAACGCCACTGCCAGCAGCAGGCCGAGCCTGACCCAGGCACGACGAACGTGCTGTAGCTTTATGTCAACCATACGATCACTTTCTCGCTGCTGAGGCTGGAATGCCATCCGGACGCTGCCGAGTCAGATGACGATGCGCAGCATACCCGGTTGATCGGGGCTACGTCTATCCCCCATTCGTCCCAGCGGGCGGCATGGTGCGGAATAGCGGCGATTGTGCCGGGTGGGTATGCCGTGCAGCAAAGCGAGGCGCAATCACGGGTGATGCGAAACGCTGAACACGCGCCTCGATCAAGCCGCTGCTCCTCGGCGTGTGGTATCCTTCCCCGAACAGGTACGCACCTGAGTCGTACCACTCGCTACCAGCATCAGGCCGCGCCACGCGACGCACCGATACGCAGCGGGCGCGCTGCTCCGAGAGATCTATGGCCCATTCGATCGATCACTCTGTGCTCACGATCGCCGCGCTCTCGCCGAGCGCCGCAGAGCCGACGCACCAATCCGCAGCCGATGCTGCCTCCCAGGTCTGCTCGCCGCCCAGCGCTCACTCGCCGCTGTGGATGGTGACGACCGAGCCGCTGCTCAACCAGTTCGTCGCCGACTTGCAGCGCTTGCGGCAGGCGATCGTCGAGCAGCCGTCGATCCACCGCGAGCTATGTTTCTCGCGCGCGGGTCTGGATGCGGTGCGCGCCGCCTTCGCCTCGATGATCCGGCACGGCGAAGAGCAGGTCCACCGCCTGGCACAACTGCTGTGTGCCACCTGGCTAACCTCGTTCCAGGTGCAGAGCGTGGTCATCGGCGAGGTCGAGACGACCAGCGAGCGCTTTACGCTGTCGCAGCTCATCGCGCCGAGCGAGGTCTACACCGCGACCGACCTTGACCTCGGCAATCGTCAGCTCAAAAAGCTTCAGTTTCGCACCGCAGACGGGTGGAGCCGGGCCGTGCTGGTGGCGAATACGGTAGACTACCAGCCGCTCACGCCGAACCGCTACGCGATCCATCGCATCAGCACGCGGATCAAAGCCGAGGAAGAGATCTGGAATAAAGTAGTCGACGAGATCTTCGACCTGGATGCGCTGGTGCGGCGCGACAAGAAGCTGCGCCACCTGAGCCGCTACGTCAAAGACATCTTCGGCATCAAGATCGTCGTCGGCAGCATGGCCGACGCCTACCACGTCCACAAGGCGCTCGGCGAGCTGATCTGGTCCGACGAGCAACTCCTGGCCCGGCAGATCGAGCCGGGCGATACGACGCGGCGGCTCAGCCTTGTCGAGGTCAAGGACTACCTGGGCGCGGGGCAGCGCAAACGATCGGGCTGGCAGGCGCTCAAATCGGTCGTGCAGTGGTCGGGCAAGACGATCGAGATCCAGATTCAGCCGCTCCACAACTTTCTGCACGAGCGCGAGGTGCTGACGCGCGAAAGCCACATCAGCTTCAAAGCCCACCGCGAGCAGGTGCGCGATCAGGTCGCGGCGCAGATGCCGCTCTTTCGCTTCTACCGCGATCTGCTGGTCTGGGTCTTTCGCACGCCGTCCGCGCCGCCGCCGATCCACGAGGGCATTACCGTGCGGCTGGTGCCGTGAGCGAGAACCAGGAACCAAGGGCGAAGAACAAAGAACAGAGAATCAGCTTCACCCTCGCCTAGGCAATGGGAGAGCGGTGCTGAGCGCAGCGAAGCGGAGTGCGGGCCTCCACTCGAACCTGGAAACAAATCAGCAGCGCCGTCCAGCCGTGAACGTCTGCTAGCGCGCATCACCGGGGCGATCATCGGGATGCTGAAGCGCCGCGATGGCCCGCAGATGAGTCGGCGATGTCACCGCACCGTGCAGCAGCGGATCATCGGTCGTCCGCATCCACTCGTAGAGACGAGCCAGCAGATCAGCCCGTAGCGCCTGCTGCGCCCGATCCTCGGCCAGATTTTGCTGCTCGAAGGGGTCGCGCTCAAGATCGTAGAGCTCGACCAGCGGATGATACGCGACCGGCGGATCGGGCGGCGTGACTGGCCGGGAGCGCGGCTGCCACGATTGCGACGGATTCATAAACGCGGGCGCGGCGCTAAAGTTGACGATCAGCTTGTGCGTCTCGGTGCGAATACAGCGCTGCGGATCGTAGTAGTCGTGATAGGTCATCTCGGCAAACATACACGGACGCGGCTGGTACGCGCCGCCATCGAGCAGCGGCAGCAGGCTGCGGCCTTGCAGCGCCGCATCGACCGGCAGGCCGACCAGATCGAGCAGCGTGGGCGTTATGTCGACGTTGGAGACGAGCTGCGGGTACGACGTGCCGCCGCTCCAGCCACGGCCCGGCAGGCGCATCAGGAGCGCCGTTTCCAAACCGGGATCGTAGAGCGTGCATTTGGCGCGGGGCAGCGCCAGGCCGTGATCGGTCGTAAAGATCACCAGCGTCTGCTCGTCGAGGCCCAACGACCGCAGACCTTCTAACACGCGGCCAAGCGCGGCGTCCATGTAGGCAACCGCGCCTTGCAGCTCGGCGATCTCCGCGCGGGTCTGCGGCGTATCGGCGAGATAGGGCGGGATCGTCAGCCCCAGCGAGTCGTCGGCAGCGATATAATCGCCGGTAAAGCCCATGAAGTCGGGCCGCTCCTCGCCGGGACAGGCCACCCGATGCGGCTCGTGGTAGCCGAGCTGAAGATAGAACGGCTGCGGCTGATCGGCGCAGCGCCTCAAGATCGCCAGCGTCTGGTCGCTGATAGGCTCGCCATGCTGCGGAGGAATCACCTCGTCGAAGCCGCAGCGCTCGGCGCTACGCGCCTCGTGGATGATGCCGATCAGCCTGGTGTCGTAGCCGATACTGCCCAAATATTGCGCCAGATGCCGCTCATCGGGATGCAAATCCCAGGCAAAATCGCCGTGCGTCAGGCCCATCACCCCGTTGCTATGCGGATAGCGGCCTGTGTACAACGAGGCGCGCGAGGGGCTACACTGCGGAGCGGTGCAAAAGGCGCGCGTCAAGCGTACGCCCTCAGCCGCAAGCCGATCGAGATGCGGCGTGCGAACCGTGGGCACGCCGTAGCATCCGAGAAAACGGCCAAGATCGTGGCACGTGATCAGCAAAATATTCGGGCGCTGCCGCGCTCCCATGATGGCCTCCGCTTCGATCGTCCAAACGTCAGGACAGCGTGATCACCTGAAACAAGGATCCCGCGCTGCTCGTAGTAGTGTACAGCCCGCCGCAACCGCCGGAGTCCGATCCAGTCGCCGCCGACAGCGGCGCGGCGCTCTCGAAGGAGGAAGTCCATGCACCATATTAAGCTCATGCGTCGCCGGTTTCCACGACAGTCGGCCACGATCACCGGCATCCTGCTGCTGGCAGCGCTCAGCGCGCTGGTGATCGGGATCGGCCTGCTGCTTCTCCCATAGGCCGCAGATCCGCGAAATCATCCCCGAATCGACAACGAGCCGTGATGATGGTTGAATCATGATGTGGAATACAACGGAATCAATCGATTGCACATCGCTGTAGAATCGACAAAGGGCACGTCGGCGACGTGCCCTCTGGATTCCTCACCCCTCAGATCGAGATTTAGCGGTTGTTATAGATCGCGGTGAGCAGCTCGCCATTCGAGGTATCGCCGCTCAGCTCCCAGAAGAACGCACCGCCAAGACCCTGGTTCCTGACGTAGCTCATCTTCCCGGCGATCGTGCTGGGCGTGTCGTAGCTCCACCACTGGCCGCTGCAATAGGCATACGCCGTACCTGCCACCGTGCCCGTCGCGGGACAGCGGCCCTTCAGCACTTTGTAGTCCTCGATGCCCTGCTCGTAGGTGCCCGGCGCGGCGCCCGTCGCGGAGCCGCCAGGCGCGCTCTGTGTCACGCCCGTCCAGCCACGACCATAGAAGCCGAGGCCGAGCAGCAGCTTGCTGGCGGGAATGCCTTTGCTCTTGAGCTTCTGGATCGCGGCATCGGAGTAGAAGCCCGGAACCGGAATGCCGCTGTACGAGGTCAGCGGCGAGTGCGGCGCCGTCGGGCCATCCGCATCCCACGCGCCGAAGTAGTCGTAGGTCATGGGCATGTACCAGTTGACGTACTGGGCCGCGCCCGCGTAGTCCGCCGCATCGATCTTACCGCCCGATGTGCCGTCCGCCGTGATCGCCGAAGTCACGAGGTTGCCTGAGCCGAAGCGGGAGCGCAGCGCGGCCATCAGGTTGCGGTAGCCGCTAAAGCCGCTGGTGTCGCAGGTCAGGCCACAGGCGTTGGGATACTCCCAGTCGATGTCGATGCCGTCGAACACATCCGCCCAGCGCGGGTCCTCCACCAGCCGGTAGCAGGAGTCGGCAAAGGCCGTGGGATTGGCAGCCGCCTGCCCGAAGCCGCCCGACCACGTCCAGCCGCCGAAGGAGTAGAGCACCCTGAGATGCGGATACATGCGCTTGAGCTTGCGCAGTTGGTTGAAGTTGCCGCGCAGCGCGCCGGCATCCCAGGTATCGGCCACGCCGTCGACGCTCGACGCGGCATCATAGAACTTATCGTAGTCGGCGTAGCTATCGCCGATCGTACACTGGCCGTTCTGCACATTGCCGAAGGCATACACGATATGCGTCAGCTTGGAGGCCGAGCCGCTGGTGTGAATATTCTTGACGTGGTAGTTGCGCCCGTAAACGCCCCACTGCACGAAGTAGCCGATGACCTTGCGCCCGGTCGACGGTGGCGGCGTGGGCGTTGGTCCGGTGGGCGTGGGCGTGGGTGTGGCAGGCCTGGGCGTGGGCGTAGGTGTGCCAGGCCTGGGCGTGGGCGTGGCGGTGGGCGATGTGCCGGAGAGCCTCTGCCACAGCGCGGGCGTCGCGGGCGGCGTCCAATCTGGCTGCGACGTATGCGCCTGGATACACTTGTACTCGACGCCGTTGTAGCTCACGATCTCGCCGACCGAGTAGGGATGGAAGTTGCCGTCCCAGGCTGGAGCGAGGGCCGAGGCATCGGTTGCCGCCAGGACCAACGTCGCCACGAACACGAAGATCGTGAGCAGCGAGACGATGTTCGAGCGCCGCATGATCAACTGCTTCATGTGATTCTCCTTACGAAAGAACAAAGAGCAAAGAACAAAGAACAGAGAACACAGAACACATGCTTTAACCGATCGTTCCGTTGTTCTGTTGTTTCGTTGTTCCGTTGTTCTGCGTGGGGGGTGGCTTGCAACTCACGCAGGCGCGTACGCGCTGCGCTCGTGAACCGTCAGCCCGTGGCCCAGGGGGTAGAGGCCAGGGATCGAAACCGGCAGCCGTCCCGCAAGCGGGAGGCGGCCCCACAGCGCCTTGACCAGCGCCTCCACCGCTGGCGGCAGGATGCTGTAGGTACAGAGGTAGGTCTGCGCCGCAGGATAGACCGCCAGGTCGTAGGGCATGCGCAGCGCGACCGCGATCGTCGGGATGCCGCAGCCGAGCAGCGCGTTGACCAGTAGCGCCTGGCCCGGCTGTGCCGCAGCGTTGATCGTGCCGACGACGAGCAGATCGTAGCCCGCGATGCGCTGGCAGAGGCCGTCGATGTCGGCGGAGGCGGGATCGGCGGGGACGACAAACTCGTCGGTCGCGGCGTGATAGACGCGCATCGCCTGCGCCAGCGTACAGGTGACGTACGACGACGTATCGGCGGGCGTGAGATCGACGGGGCGCGGCACGACCACGGCGATCTTCGCGGCGGGAGCCACGCGCAGCGGCAGCAGATGCGCGTCGTCGCGGACGAGCGTGACGGAGCGCGCGGCGATCTCCGCGGCCAGCGCCCGATGCTCCTGCGAGCCGATCACCTCCAGCGGCGGCTGCGGCTGCTGCGCCAGCCACTCTTTGAGCGCCAGCACGCGCTCCGCCGAGAGCAGCGTATCCGCCGGATCGAGCAGCGAGCGCCGCGCGGCCTGGATCAGCCCGCTGTAGACGTACTGCTGGATCTGCGGCTCGGTGTTGAGCAGCAGCAGATCGACGCCCGCCATCGCCGAGGCCAGCGCATCGATCACCAGATCGGGTCCCTGCGCAATCGCGCCCATATCGAGCGCATCGCTGATGATCACGCCGCCAAAGCCCAGCTCATCGCGCAGCAGGCCGCGCAGCAGCGTCGGCGAGAGCGTGGCGGGCAGCGTGGTGCCGCCGTCGTAGGCCGGAAACGCGATATGCGCGCTCATGATCAGTCGCACGCCCGCCTGGATCGCGGCGACAAACGGCGGGATCTCCACCTGCCGCAGACGGCTGCGATCGTGGTGGACGACCGCGACGCCATAGTGCGAGTCGCTGGCGGTATCGCCGTGCCCCGGAAAATGCTTGGCGGTCGCGGCCACGCCTGCGGCCTGCATGCCCTGGACCATCGCCGCGCCGAGCCGGGCCACCAGCGCCGGATCTTCGCCAAACGAGCGCGTGCCGATCACCGGATTCTGCGGATTGATGTTGACATCGCAGGCCGGAGCGTAGTTCACATTGATGCCCATCGCCGCCAGCTCGCGGCCCAGCGCGTAGCCCGTCTGAAACGCCAGCTCGGCGGAGCCGGTCGCGCCGAGCGCCAGATTACCGGGAAACTGCGTGGTCCCGCCGTCGATCGCCATCAACTGGCCGCCCTCCTGGTCGGCAGCGACCAGCAGCGGCGGATGCCCGCACTCGGCGGCCATGCGCTGTAGCGCGGTGGTCAATCGCCGCACCTGCGCGGGATCGGCGACATTGTGCGCGCGAAAGAGCGAGATCCCGCCGATCGGCTGGCGTTGCAGCAGCGCGCTCAGCTCCGGCGACGGATCGGTGCCGACAAAGCTTAACATCAACTTCTGGCCGATGGCCTGCTCCAGGGTAAGCTGCATAGATGCTCCAACGGTCATGGATTAGCCCTTCAGCCCCGTCAGGGCCACGCTCTCGAACACATAGCGCTGCGCGAAGACAAAGCCGAGCAGCAGCGGAAGCGTTGTCAGCACCGAGGCGGCCATGATCAGCGGCCAGGGCTGCGAAACCTGCTGCGGATTGTACAGATTATTGATCGCGATCGGCAGCGTGTACAGCGACGTGCGCTGAAGATAGATCAGCGGCACCTGAAAGGCGTTCCACTGCGCCACGAACAAAAAGATCGTGATGCTCGCCAGCGCGGGCTTGCACAGCGGCAGGATGATCCGCCACCAGATCGTGAGATGATTCGCGCCGTCGATCATCGCGGCCTCGTCCAGCTCGCGGGGCAGCGTGAGCATGAACTGCCGCAGCAGAAAGATAAAGGTCGCGCCGCCCGCGAAGAAGCCCGGAATAATGATCGGATTGAAGGTATTGATCCAGCCGAGCCGGTTAAAAAGCACATACTGCGGCACCAGCGTCGTCTGCGGCGGCAGCATCAGCGTCGAGAGCAGCAGCATAAAGACCACGCTGCGGCCCGGCCACTCGATCCGGCTGACGGCGTAGGCCACGGCGGCGACCGAGATCAGCGTGCCCAGCACGCCCAGCGCGGTGACAAAGACCGAGTTCGCCAGGTAGCGCAGCCACTGCGGATCGTTGAAGATCTGCGCGTAGGCCGCTAGCTGCGGCTGCGCGGGCCACCAGACGATGCGGGGCGCGTTCGCCTCGGCGCTGCTCTTAAGCGATGTCGAGATCATCCAGAAGAGCGGGAACAGCAGCGCGAGACTACCGCCCAGCGCCACGCCGTAGAGCGCCAGCGCCGCCAGCACACGGCGGGGCCTCCCGCGTCTCACGGGCTGCGCTTCGATCATCCGGCTGGCAGCCTCCGGCTGCGAGCGGTGCTTGACGGCCTGCATCGGCATCTCCTACTGCGCCTCGTAATAGACCCAACGGTTGGCGATCTGGAACTGAATCGCGGTACAGACCAGGATGATCACCAGCAGCACCCAGGACATCGCCGCGCCATAGCCGATCTCGTTGAAGCGGAACGTCGCCCGCCACAGGTAGTAGGCCACGAAATAGGTCGACTGGGCCGGGCCGCCGTCGCGGGTGAGGATGTAGGACTGTTCAAAGATCTGCAACGTGGCGATCATCCCCACCACCAGATTGTAGAAGGTCGCCGGCGTGATCAGCGGCAGCGTAATGTGCCGGAAGCGCTGCCATGCGGTCGCGCCGTCGACCTCGGCAGCCTCGTAGAGCGTGCGCGGCACGCCGTTGAGCGCCGCCAGATAGATCACCATCATCATCCCGGCGCTCCAGGCCAGGATCACGATCAGCGCGGGCTTCGACCAGAGCGGGCTTTGATGCCACAGCGGCAGCCGGTCGGGGCCGGGAAAGCCCGCGCCGAGCGCGTTCGAGAGCGCGGCGAAGTTGCCGCGCTGCAAGCCCATGAAGGCGGCGTTGCTCAGCTCGGTGACATAGATCGTCAGCCGCAGTAGCCACTGGAACGGCGGCAGGGCGTTGCTCAGAAAGCCCAGGATCGTATTGATCACGCCGTTGTTGGGATTCAGCATCAAGCGCCAGGTCAGCAGCATCGCCGCATTGCCCGCCAGGATCACCGGCAGATAGAACATCATCCGAAAGAGCCGCACCGCGCGCAGCTTCTGGTTGAGCAGCAGCGCCAGGCCCAGCCCGACCGCAAGCTGCACGGGCAGGCCGAAGATCGTCATGTACAGCGAGTTCAGCAGCGACACATGGAAGGCGCTGTCGGCGAGCAGGCGGCGGTAGTTCTCCAGGCCGATCCAGGTCGGCGCGTTGGGCAGGCTGTAGCGCGTAAAGCTCCAGTAGAGCGACAGCGCCGCCGGGCCGACGACGAACAAGACAAAGCCGACGATCCAGGGAGCGGCGAAGGCATACCCGGCAAAGGCGCGCTGCTGAAAGGTGCGGGACTTGCCGACGAGCCGCGCCGCAAGCCGGGCGACGTGGCCCAGCGCGAAGCTCGAGGCAAGGATCAGGATGATCGTTCCCACTACCCATTTGAGCGTAAACAGCATCGGCGCGAGCATGACCTTCCTCGTTTCGAGTTTCAAGTTCCAAGTTTCAAGTTTCGAGTTGGCGGAACTTGGAACTTGGAACCTTGAACTTGGTTCTTTATCCTACAGCCGCCCGGCGTCCTTGAGCGCCTGGGTATATTTCTCCTGAATATTCTTCAGGGTCGTTTCGAGATCCTGATTATCCTGGAAGTAGAGCGGCAGCTCGGCCTGCAAAATCTCCGACAGCTTGGGCGCGACGCGCACATCGGCGAAGGCGCGACCGTACTGCGCCATCAGATCGGCCTGCTGCTTCATGATCGGGTTTTCGATCGTGGCGTCTTTGCGCGGCGAGAACGAGCCGAAGATCTCGTTGTACTTGGCCTGGTTCTCTTTGCTGCCGAGCAGCTTCAAAAACTCGACGGCCAGATCGGGCTGCTTGGTGTACTGCGGAACGCCGAGCCAGTCGGTAAAGACCTGGACCACCGGCTTGCCGCCCTCAGGATGCGGCGATGGCCCCATCGCGATCTTCTGCCAGACGGCATCGTCGAGCGCGGGAGCGCCCCAGGCGTTGGCCCATAGACAGGCGACCTCGCCGGTTGCCAGCCGCGAGCCCTGCGCCTCGCCCAGCGCGGCGGTCGTCTCGTTGGGCAGCACCGCGCGGCGGCGATCGTACATAAACTTAAGCGCGGTCCTGGCCTGCTCCGAGTCGAAGGTCGGCTTGCCATCGGCGGTGTACAGCTCGCCGCCCGCGGCCCAGATGAACTGGAGATACTCCTGCCAGTCTTGCAGGTCGGTGCCGATCGTCCAGACGCCCGCGCGCGACAGCTTATTGTCTTTGATCACCGTCGTCGCCTTGGCCTGCGCGACCGCCTGATCGAAGGTCTGCGGCACCTGGTCGACGCTGCCCTCTTTGAGCAGATCGGTGCGGCACATGTAGGTGCGCGGCATCACCAGCCAGGGCAGGCCGCGCAGCTCGCCCTTCCAGGTAGTCGCCTCAAGCGGCGCGGCCAGATACTGCTCAAGGTCGGGCCACTGCTTGAGATACGCGTTCAGCGGCAGCAGCCGATCGCCGTATTCGGGGCCGAACTCGGAGCCCATGTTGAGAATGTCGGGGCCTTCACCGGCGGCGAAGTAGCCCGCGTAGGTTTCGTTGAGCGTGCCCCAGTTGAGATAGATCGGCTCGACGGCGACGTTAGGATGCGTTTTCTGGAACGCGGGGATAACCTCTTTTTCGAGCCAGGTTTTGTGCTCGTCTTTGTAGTCGACGAGCGCGATGCGCAGGGTGGTGCTCTGGCCGCTGGCCGACTGGCCCGTGCCGGCGGCGGGCGACGCCGAGGCTGCGGCGCTGGGGGCGGGCGACGAATCGCTGGCTGTCGGCGCTGCGGGCGAGCCACACGCGGCGAGCATGAGTAGGGCTGCGATGATCAGGCATGATCCCAATCTGGTACGCATGACGGTGCTTCTCCTGAGCTAGGTCTATTGATCCACAAGCCTATGACGATCCAGCGATGTGCAGACCGATCGGTCGCAGGGGCGGATGCACGAGGTGTCCTCTGGGCAATATAGTATCAATTTGGTAAAAATTTACAGCAGATATGCCGCGCGCACAACGGCAAAATTGCTTAATTTCGGCGCGCGGGGCCGAGTGCGAAGGCCGCGAAGCTCGAAGCTCCGAGATCGAAAGCTGCTGCACTATCGCATCGGCGTTGCACAAATATGTTCTTTGATACGGCACTACCTAGGTAATCGCGTATCGACAATCCGCCGATCGCTGCTACAATAGGAGCCTATCGAGCCTCTCGAACTGATCGCGCACACAGTGAGGGACTGGAGTTCGCGGAGGTAGGCTATGCAGCAATCCATGCCCGACCCGTTGCTCGGACAGCTCCTGAACTCGGAGCAATTTCCCCAAGACAGCCTGCCGCTCCAGATCACGCCGTTGATCGGGCGCGAGCAGGAGCTTACGGCCATTCGCGCGCTGATCCACCGGCCCGACGTGCGGCTGCTGACGCTGACCGGCCCCGGCGGTGTCGGCAAGACCCGGCTGGCGTTGCAGCTTGCCGTCGAGCTGAGCGCCGACTTCGCGGATGGCGTGTGCGTCGTGCCGCTGGCGGCGATCCGCGACGGGCACTTTGTGGTGTCGGCGCTGGCGCAGGCGCTGGGGCTGCGCGTTGCCGACGGGCAGCCGCTGCTCAAGCATATCTACGCCAGCATCCACCAGCGACACCTGCTGCTGCTGCTCGACAACTTCGAGCAGGTGGCCGACGCCGCGCCGCTGGTGACAAACCTGCTGGCGGTCTGTCCCCGGCTCAACGTGCTCGTCACCAGCCGCACGGTGCTGCGCGTCACGGGCGAGCATAGCTTCGTCGTGCCGCCGCTGGCGCTGCCCGATCGCAGCGCGGTCCAGCCGACGCTCGATCTGCGCGCGCTCGAACAGGTGGCGGCGGTCAATCTGTTTCTGACCCGCGCGCGTGCCGTGAGGCCCGACTTCGCGCTGACCCACGAGAACGCGGCGGTCGTCGCCGAGATCTGTGCCCGGCTGGAAGGTCTGCCGCTGGCGATCGAGCTGGCGACCGCGCGGCTCAAGCTGCTGTCGCCTCAGTCGCTCCTGGCCCGGCTGAGCAACCGGCTGACGCTGCTGACGGAGGGAACGCGCAATCTGCTGGCGCATCAGCAGACGCTTCGCCGCACGATCGATTGGAGCTACGATCTGCTGCGGCCCGCCGAGCAGACGCTCTTCCGGCGGCTGGCGGTCTTCGTCGGCGGCTGGACGCTTGAGGCTGCCGAGGCGGTCTGCGCGGGCGATGGAGCCGATGCGCTGCCGATTCTGGATGGCCTGGCCTCGCTGCTCGACCAAAGCCTTGTGCAGCAGGCGGCAGGCACGGACGGCGAGCCGCGCTTCGAGATGCTCGAAACGATCGGCGAGTACGCGCGGGAGCGGCTGCTTGCCAGCGACGAGGCCGCCGCGCTCCACGGGCGGCACGCCGCGTACTACCTGACGCTGGCGGAGCAGGTCGAGCCGGAGCTGCTGGGACCGACGCAGGGGCAGTGGCTCGATCGGCTGGAGCAAGACCACGACAACCTGCGCGCCGCGCTGCGCTGGGCGCTGGAGCATGGCGCGGCGGAGATGGCGGTGCGCTTCTGCGCGGCGCTCTGGCGCTTCTGGTATGTGCGCAGCTACCTCAACGAGGGCCGCCAATGGCTCGACGCGGCGCTGGCACTGGGCGGCGATCTGCGCTGTGTGGCGCGGGCTAAGGCGCTCTGCGGCGCGGGCTGGATGGCGAACGCCCATGGCGATCTTGAGCAGGCCGAGCGGCTGTTTGCCGAAAGCCTGGCGCTCTCCCGCGAGCTGCGAGATCTGCGCGGGATCGGGCTGGCGCTGAGCGGCGTAGGACGCCTGGCCCATCTGCGCGGCGATACCGAGCGCGCGGTGGCGCTCTACGAGGAGAATCTGGCGCTGTTTCGCCAGCTCGGCGATACCGAGGAGATCGCCTGGACGCTGACGCGGCTGGGGATTCTGGCATCGGAGCAGCGGAGCTACGCCCGCGCGACCACGCTGCTGGAAGAAAGCCTCGCCAGCTTCAAGGCGGTCGGCTACCAGTGGGGCATTACCTGGGCCCTGATCTACCTGGGCAACGTCGTGCTTGAGCAGGGCGACTACGCCCGCGCCACGGTGCTCTTCGAGGAGAGTCTGGCCCACTTCCGCGAGCTGGGCGACAAAGGCAGCATGGCGACGTCGCTCAAGCACCTGGGGCAGGCCGCGCTCTTCCAGGGCAACGTCGAGCAGGCGGCGGCGTGCTCCCGCGAGAGCTTTATGCTCTACCGCGACGCGGGAGTCAAGCAGGAGATCGCGGAGTGCCTGGAGATGATGGCGGCGATCGTCTGGGCGCAGGGCGCTGCCGCGTGGGCCGTCCGGCTGCTTGGCGCTGCGGCGTCGCTGCGCGACGATCTGGGGGCGCATCCATCGCCCGCCGAGCGCGCGCACTGCGATGATATGCTGGCGGCGGCACGGCAGCGGCTCGGCGCTGCCGCGTTTCAAGCGGCCTGGGCGGAGGGCCGGGCGCTCACGCCGGAGCAGGCGGTCGCGGCGGGTGATCGCGCGCTTGAGCCACCACCCGCTGTCACGGCTCGGCCCGCGTCCCAGGGCACGGCCCTCGCAAGCGCCGCCGCCGACCTGACGGAACTGACCGTCCGCGAGCGTGAGGTGCTGCAACTGGTGGCGTCGGGCCTGACCGACGCCGAGGTCGCGGCGCGGCTGTGCGTCAGCCCACGCACGATCAACTCGCATCTACGCTCGATCTACAGCAAGCTCGGCGTCTCGTCGCGGACCGCAGCGGCGCGGCTGGCGCTGGATCGGCGGCTGGTGTGAGGGTATCATCGAGGTGACACGCTTATCGCATAAGCTAAAATCTTGGAAGGACGGCAGAGCTTAGGATCGGGGCAGGCATGAGCCAGAATCAACGAGCGCAGCAGCTCCACGACAAAGCAACACGCGGCGAGCTGCTCACCGGAGACGAGCAGATCGAGCTAGAGCAATGGTACGCCCAGGCAGATCAGGCAGAGTACGCAGCACTCGGCCTCCATGAAAGCGCCGACGAAGCCCAGGATTTGCAGCACCCGGTTAACGCCGCGCTTGAGCAGCTCCAGCGTGTGACGCAGCGTATTCAGGAGCAATCCGACGAGAATGATGCCGTACGACAGGAGATTGCCGAACTCCAGCGACGTCTGGCCCGGCGCTCAACATCCCGCGCCGCATGACGATCTCAAACAAGCTTCGTAACATCGTTCGTGAACGGGCTCGCTTTACGTGCGAGTACTGCGGTGTTACCGAAACGGACACTGGCGGCGAGCTGACAGTCGATCATTATCAGCCGCAAACAAAAGGCGGTAGTGATAGCCTGGAGCACTTACTGTACTGCTGCGTCCGCTGTAATCAGTACAAAGCGGATTACTGGCCGCGCCAATCGGATGATCCACTATTATGGAACCCTCGTAGCGAGCCTGCTGCAACCCATTTCCTAGCTACGATTCCCGCAGCATCGTCGGCGCGGCATCGTGGAGGCCAGGCACCACCAGGCAGAACCACTGGCGGCATTTGAAGAGACGCAGCGGCAGCAGCGCGTCGGGAAAGATCTGGCCGCCGTGTCCCTGCCAGCGGGCCAGACTCGTTAGCTGCCGCCTGGCGCAGGGCGGACACAGATCGCCGGGCTGGCCTTTGTCGATGCTACGGGGGCGTATCGCCTACACCCCTGCGGCAGCCATCGCGACACTCCGCCGAGATCATGCCACCATCCAGCCCCGCCGGGCACCGAGGCGCTACTCGAACCGGCTCTTATACAAAAGCAGATCGTCGAGCGAGACATTGCCGCCGCACAGCACCAGCACGACATGATCCTCGCTCGAAAAGCCCGGCGCGAGCCGCTCCGCCGCCGCCAGCGTGCAGGAAGATGCCAGCTCGGTCAAGACCTTAGCCCGCTCCAGCAGGAAGCGCTGCGCCTCGTAAGCCTCCCGATCGGAAACCAGCACATGCTGCTCGATGTGCTGCTGGGCAATGCTGAGCGCATCGGCGGCAACTGCGGGAGCGCCCAACGTCTTGGCAAGCGAGGTCGGCTGGATCTGAACGACGCGACCGGCTTGCAGCGCCTGCGCCAGCGCATCCGCGCCCTCGGTTTCCACGCTCCAGACGCGCGTCTGGGGCTTAAGGCCCTTGACGGCGACCGTCGTGCCGCCCATCAGGCCGCCGCCGCCGACGCTGACGATCACATCGGTGACGTGCGGCACATCTTCCAGCAGCTCCAGCCCGATCGTGCCGTTCCCGGCCATAACGTCGGGATCGTCGTACGGATGCAGGAAGGACAGGCCGCGCTCCTGGTAATACTCAGCCGCATCGAAGGCTGCCTGAATATCCGGGGTCAGCTCCACCTGCGCGCCGTAGCAGCGGGTCGCCTCGACATAGTTGCGCGGCGTGTGGATCGGCATAAAAATCGTCGTGTGGACGTCCAGCCTGTTGCCTGCGTAGGCCACGCCTTGGGCAAAATTCCCGCCGCTGACGGCGACCACGCCGCGCGCGCGCTCCTCGGAGCTGAGACAGAGCATCTTGCTAAACGCGCCCCGCGATTTGAAGGAGCCGGTTTTTTGAAAGAGCTCGAGCTTAAGATACACATTCGTGCCAAGGCGCTGGCTGAGAAACTGGCTCTTGACGGTGTCGGTGCGGCGAATGTAGGGCGCGATCGTGGGATGCGCGGCTTTGACATCTGCAAGCGTAACCATAGGGGGGCTGTCCTTTTCCCTGAAAGTGGTGGGTATCCGACGTGCTGAACGTAATGGGCTGGAATCGCTCACAGGGAAACCGACGCAAACGGGTCGTCGTTGACCGTGTGGCGTCTCCATTGTACGCGATAGCGCGACGGCGGACAATAGCGCCGCCGTACGAGGCTGGGGCTGCGCGTGGGTGGCGCAGAACAAGGCCGCGCGGTGCTCCGTGCTCCACTACGACGTGGAGCCCGATGATCCGCTGGGCGCGGGCGCGGGATACTGATCTCTGAAATCGCCCTTGCGCTTGCACACATTGTCCGCTTCCAGCGGCCCGATCGTCTTCCAGGCCGCGCCGTCCCAGTAGTGGATCGTGCCGTTCTGGTAGTAGCCCGGCAGCTGCGCGGTATCTCCGGCGTGCCGACTTTCGATCGTCGACTTCCACGCGCCGATGATCGCCGTGATGTCGACCGACTCTTCGAGCAGCAGCGGGCGGCTCAGCGCCTTGACCTTGGAGCGGAACGTATCGCGAACCTTGCCACCTTCCAGCGGCGCGGACTTGCGATAGCCCAGGATCACGGCGTTGGGGAACAGGCCGTGGAAGACCTCGAACGCCTCCTTGCAGAGCGTCGCGCAGCTTGTGCTGATCATCAGCTTGACGTTCGGGAAGCCGCCCGCCTTCTCGATGTAGCGCAGATCGAAGCCGAACGTCTCGGAGCCGTCGGAGAAGACGCCGGGCGCGCGATACTGGGCGAACTGATGCCCTCGGAAGTAGACGATGTCGGTGCGGGCCAGATCGCCGAGCTCTCCCGCCGCTGTCTTCTTGGCGCGGCTGCGGTGCTTCGCCCCCGACCCGCTGAGCTCGAACTTGCCGAACGGGAGCGTCTCGCTGGTGCCAAGCTGTGTAAGCTGTCCCTTGATGTCGCCCGCGTATTCGGGGTACATCCCGGTGTAGCCGCCGAACGCGGTGCCAGCCTCGGCCCACACCGCGCCTGTGTCTGTCGCACCCAGCACCATCTCCATGTCGCTCTTGACCTCGGCCTGCTGCTCAGGCGTAGCGCAGCGCCGAATCAGCTTGAGCGAGCGAATCAGTGGCAGCCGCTGATCGATCTTTTTGGTCGCTTGATAGGCGACCGTCTGGGAATGTACCAGCACTCTGGTTACGTCGAAGTCGAAGGTCGCGCAGAGCGGATCGGCTGCGGCTGCCTTATCGTCCGGGGCGCGCTGGATCGTCGGTGCCGACCTGCCCTGTTGCAGCGTGTGGGTCAGCTCATGGGCCAGCAGCCGCCTGCCCTCGCCGGTCTGGGGCATGAACTCGCCGGGCCTGAAGAACATATCCGAGCCGCTGGTAAAGGCCCGTGCCTGCAAGACCTGTGCTGCGGCTGCCGCCTGCCTGCCGGTATGCACTCGCACGCGGCTGAAATCGTGGCCGAAGCGCGCCTCCATGTCCGTACGGGTGGCGGCATCGAGCGGCTGCCCCGACGAGCGCAGCGCGGCGGCGAGCGGCGGCGCTGCGCTCGTGACGCCACCTGCGATCGGTTTGGCCTGCGCCGAAGCTTCTCTGCTGGCGGGCGCATGCTCAGACGCGGCTGCAACCTGATCGGCGATCCGATCGGCCTCCTGCTCGCAGGCGTCGCCCGGCTGATTGACCGCGAGCTTAGCCTGAAGGCCGACCGGCGCGTGAGCGTAGATCGGGACGCGGCTGAAATCGTAGGCCAGGCGACCGGCGGCACTGCTCTCGTGCGCGGACGATATGCGCTGCTCCGCAGGCTGCAAGGATCGGCTGGCATCTGCCCGGTGCGCTCCAGCGGACGCGAGCCGGGCCGGTGTTTGATCAGCAGACGATCGTTTGATTGGCTGATGCCGTGTCGATGTGCCCATCGCTTCTTCCTTGGCTCAAAGCGCTCCTACCCAGCGCCGCCACGATCCGGTCGCTGCCGCCACGCGAGACGGCCTGATAGTCGCTACTATATCACAGACCACAGCGCGAACGGAAGAACCGAGAACCAAGAACCAGGAACCGAGAACCCATGGCTCCCCCGCTCCTATGCAATGTGGCGCGGTAGCGCCGGGGTGAGGGCCTGCACTCGACCCTCCCGGCGCTAGGTGTCGGCCTCGACCGCATCAAGCTGGCCGCGCAGCCACCGAGCGACCGCCTCGACGTGGGGCGGACGCAGCAGCGTGTAGTGCGTACCCGGCACCACCTGGGCATCGAGATCTGCCGCCCAGAAGCGCCAGCTCTCCGCCACCGATTCCGGTCGGCTGGCCTCCAGCAGCGCCACAGGCGCGCTCATCGGCGCGGGCGCGTAGTGCTGCAACGCCGAGAGATGGGCGTCGAAGACCGCCGCAAGCCGCTCGATCTGGTCACGATCGAGGTCGGGCGGGAGCGCGCCGTGCTGCCGCGCCCGGTCCAGAATAGAGCTGAGCGCATCAAGATCGGCAGGCGTGATCGCCAGATTCACGCCAAGCAGACCGCTCAGATCGCGCGCAAAGGCGATCCGGCGCGCGGTGGCGTCGAGCGGAGCGGAGTCCGGCGCGGGCGGGCCGCTGTCGACCAGCGCCACCAGCGCGACCTCCTGGCCCTGCCGCCGCAACTGCTGAGCTACCTCAAAGGCGACCACGCCGCCAAACGACCAGCCGCCCAGGCGGTAGGGACCCTTCGGCTGTACGCTGCGTATCGCCGTCAGATATTCCGCCGCCATCGCCGCGATCGATGCGTGCGGCACCTGCCCCGGCTCGACGCCGCGCGCCTGAAGCGCGTAGAGCGGCTGCTCAGGGCCGAGCGAGCGCGCGAGATCGGCGTAGCACAGCACGGTGCCGCCGATCGGATGGATGCAGAAGAAGGGACGGCGGCGACCCTGCGGCTGGAGCGGCACCAGCGGCGACCACGGCGTCTCCGGCCCAGCCGCGCGCAGGTGATGCGCAAGCTGCGCGATCGTCGGCGCTTGCAGCAGCGTGGCGAGCGGCAGCGCCCGCCCGAAGCGCTGCTGCATCTGTGAGAGCAGCCGCACCGCCAGCAGTGAGTGCCCGCCCAGCGCGAAGAAATCGTCGGTCACGCTCACCACGGGCTGGTGCAGCAGATCGGCCCAGATCTCGGCCAGGGCGCGCTCCCACGCATCGCGGGGCGCTACTACTGCCCGCGCCGCTGTCGACGGCTGATCGGGCGCGGGCAGCGCGCGGCGATCGAGCTTGCCGCTGGCAGTGAGCGGCAGCGCGTCGAGGAAGACCAAGGCGCTCGGCACCATGTAGGCGGGCAGGCGCTCCTGGAGGAAGGTCCGGAGGTCCTGCCGAGAACCGTGTTCTTGGGCGGCGGGTCTGTGTTCGACGACGTACGCCACGATGCGGGGATCGCCTGGCGCATCCGCGCGCAGC
>DASUTC010000100.1 GCA_036374795.1 Herpetosiphonaceae bacterium | reverse complement strand
GACGTACTTCTCCGCCGTCAGCTCCGGACGATGGAGGTAGCCGCGCGTAACACCCAGCCCGCCCAGGTACAGCTCGCCAACCACACCGATCGGCACCGCGTGGCCGTGGGCGTCGATGAGGCGGAGCTGGCTGTTGGGCAGTGGACGCCCAATCACCGGGCGGCTGGGGAGGTGGCTAGGATCGACGCGGTGACAGGCGCAGATGATCGTGCCTTCGGTTGGGCCGTAGAGCACGACGAGGTCCGCGTGCGGGAAGGCGGCGTGGGCGGCGGCGAGCAAATCGGGCGGCACGACATCGCCGCCGACCCAGATGCGGCGCAGCCCGGCGTAGGGCGCGGGGCCGTACGCGGCGGCGTGCTCCACGATCTGGCGGAGCAGGCTGGGCACGGCGTGGAGCAGGGTCCAGCCTTGCAGGTCGCGGACCAACTGCGGCAGGTCGAGGATTTGCTCCTGGGTCTGGATCACCACCGTGCCACCGACGAGCAGCGGGTTGAATAGCTCAAACGCGGCGATGTCGAAGGCGACGGAGGCGAGCCAGGGTTGAATGTCTGTCTCCTTGTAGCCGAAGGCGTGCTGGCTGGCGTAAAGGGTGTGCAGCAGGTTGGCGTGCGCCACCTGCACCGCCTTGGGCGTCCCGGTCGTACCCGATGTATAGATCAGATAGGCCAGATTGGAGGCCGTAACAGCGCTGTCGGGCGGATCGATGGGCTGGGCAGCGATGGCCGGGGCGTCGGTGTCGAGGCAGAGCACCGCTGCCTGATGCTGCGGCAGGCTGGTGCGCAGGGCGGAGGTGGTGATCACCACCTCGGCCTGGCAATCGGCGAGGATGAAGGCAAGACGCTCGGCGGGGGTGCTGGGATCGAGCGGGACGTAGGCCCCACCGGCTTTGAGCACGGCCAGCAGCGCCACGACCAGATCGAGCGACCGATCGAGACAGACCGCGACCCGTCGCTCCGGCCCGACGCCCAGGCTGCACAGATGGTGCGCGAGCTGATTGGCGTGGGCGTCCAGGCCCGCGTAGGTAGTACACTCATCACCACAGACCAGCGAGATTGCCTCCGGTTCTCTCGCGGCCTGCCGGGCGATCAGGTCATGGACCAGCGGCGCGCGCGGATAGTCGTAGGCCGTCGCGTTCCATGCGTCCAAGAGTCGCTGCTCGGCCTCGGTCAGCAGCGGCAGCTCGGCGAGCTGCTGCGCCGGATTGAGCGCCATGCTCGTCAGCAGCACGCTCAGGTGTCCCAGTAAGCGCTTGATCGTGGCAGCCTCGAAGCGTTGGCAATCATAGCTGATCACGAATTCCAGCTCCCGATGCGGCCCAACCGCGATCGTCAGCGGGTAGTTGCTCTGCTCAACACCTCGTCGATCCGTCATCGTCAGCGATTGCTGATCGCCTTCAGCAGCGGCGGATATAGCCGGATAGTTTTCAAAGACAAGAATGCTCTCAAAGAGCGGCTGTCCGCGTGGTACCTCGCTCCAGCTTTGGATCTGGACCAGTGAAGTGTGCTCATACTGCCGCAGCTCGGCTTGCTGCGCCTGCACCTGTTTCAGCCAATCTCCTAGGGCTGCATCGGGCGCGACCTGCACGCGGACGGGCAAGGTGTTGATGAACAGGCCGACCATGCGCTCGACGCCGGTCAGCTCCGGCGGACGGCCAGCGACGGTCGCGCCGAAGACGACATCGGGCGTGCCGCTGTAGCGGCTCAGCAGCAGCGCCCACGCGCCCTGCACCACCGTGTTCAGCGTCAACCCCTGCTGCCGCGCCAGTTCATTCAGCGCCTCCGTCGTCGACTCTGAGATTCGGAGTCGCTCCCTGGCATATCCGGCGGCTGCCTTTTCCGTGGTGATGAGCCGATCGACACCCAGCGGCGTGGGCGCGGAGAAGTCGGCGAGGAAGGCACGCCAGAAGCGTTCGGCCTGCGCAACATCCTGCTGCTGCAACCACGCGATATAGTCGCGATACGGACGCGGCAGCGGACGCGACCAGGCGCGGCCCTGCACCGCCGCCTCGTAGGCCGCGAAGACCTCGTTCAGCACCAGCGGCAGCGACCAGCCATCTATCAGTAGATGGTGAACTGTCCACACGAAATAGTGCGCGTCGTCGGCGACCTGGAACAGCGCCAGCCGCATCAGCGGAACATCCGTGAGCGTAAACCCGTGCCGTCGGTCTGCGGCTAGAAACGCGGCGAAGCGTGCCTCGCGCTCGGTTGGGGGCAGGGCGCGCCAGTCGTCGAGGTGCCAGGGCACCTCGGCCCGCTGGTGGACCACCTGCACCGGCTCGGCCAGGCCCGCCCACACAAAGCGCGTCCGCAGCACCGCATGCCGCTCCACCACCTGCGCCCACGCCGCCATGAATGCCGCCCGATCCAGCCCGCCCCGTAGCGTCGACACCAACTGCTCGACATACACCCCCGTGCCCGCCTCGTACAGCGTGTGGTAGAGCATCCCCTGTTGCAGCGCC
>DASUTC010000099.1 GCA_036374795.1 Herpetosiphonaceae bacterium | reverse complement strand
TGCCACCGAGAACGCATCTTCAACATCGCCCTCGATCAGCCGTACTCGTCCGTAGAGATGGCGAATCGTGCGATCGTCGGCTCGCCAGCGCTTGAAGCCGAAGACCTCGACATCCTCAAGCGTCAGCAGGTAGTCGGCCAGGTGCGAGCCGACAAGTCCGGTTATGCCGGTGATCAAAACGCGCATAGCTTAGCTCGCTCGCTCCGTGACTTCGCGCGCGGTCTGCTCGCGCATGGGCTGCCCCGACGCGACCTTTTCGGCCAGCACAAAGTACGGCCCGGTGCGCAGCCGACCCAGCAGGCGCACATCCAGCTCCATCAGCAGCGTCAGCGCGTAGAGCGCCCAGTAGACCGGGCTGCGCGGCGTCAGCTGGTGGCGAATCCGCCGCCGCGCCACGATCTCGCGCTGCGTGCCGTCTGAGGTTTCGACTGGCGCGCTCGGCTGTGTGAGCGGCACCGCAGCGCCGTCGCGCCTGGCCCGGTCGCGCGCGATCAGCACCTCGCCCAGCTTCATCAGCACGTGCTCGACGAAGCTGGTGATCACCGTATTCCAGAAGCGCACCTCGACCACCCGCATACCAGCCCGCTCCAGCGCCGCCTCGACTTCCTCGAATGTCCGCAGCGCCTTGACATGATCCGATTTGCGCCGCGCCTCGCGCTCGAAGTCGTAGACGCCCCGCCGGACGAACCACTGCCCAAGCCGCCGCGAGAGGTTGATCAGCGGCTGCACGCGCGAAAGCTCCCTGGTATTCGAGAACGCCGCGAAGCGCCCGCCGGGCCGCAGCACCCGCGCGCTCTCTGCCAGATACGCATCGATCACGTCGAGCGGAAAATGCTCCAGCACATCCACCGACAGCACCTTGTCGAAGCTGCCGTCCACAAAGGGCAGCTTGCGCGAGTCGGCCTGCGCCAGCGCGATCGACTGGATCGCCGCGTCCGCGTAGAGCGTCGCCGGATCGGAGCCGACCATCAGCCCCGCTGCGTCGGCGTTCCAGACGGCGAAGCGCCCGTTGCCGCAGCCGTTGTCAAGCACGCGATCCTGGGGTGTGAGCCGGAGCATGCGCCGCAGCACGCGCTGTCGCACGCCCGCAGCCAGCAGCGCCGGGGCAATATCGCGGTAGTCCAGCTCCTCGGCCATGTGCTCTTCTTCGGCCACATATTTCGATACGTAATCGAAGCTCGTGGCGCGCGGCATCAGATCGATGTACCCGTCGTGCTGCGGGTAG
This sequence comes from Herpetosiphonaceae bacterium, assembly GCA_036374795.1. NCBI lineage: Bacteria > Bacillati > Chloroflexota > Chloroflexia > Herpetosiphonales > Herpetosiphonaceae > Herpetosiphonaceae bacterium. The sequence goes on along the minus strand of DASUTC010000099.1, from coordinate 22,103 downwards.
TCGGTGTGACAGTCGGCGCACTGCACTGCCGCGCGCGTGACATATAAATTCCGGCTGCCACAGGTTGGACACTGAAGCAGCCGGTATAGCTCTCGCGGAATCATGCGTTATCCTAGTGCAGAATCAAGAAGCCTGTTGAGGAACCAGCGCATACGATTCTGTATCAGAAAAGGCGACATCTGGGGAACGCCCCGGCTCAGAGGGCACTTGCCCCGGCCTGTCGGCCCACGAATAAACATATAAGCGAGGGGCGGCGTGGCCCCCCACCCTCCACACGGCCCGCGGGCACGGCGAACCAGAAGCCATTCTACCATAAAAGATCCACGGCTATGGCAACCCTGCGATATGCCACCACTGAACATGAGTCGCGCAAAAAGACCTTCCAGCGCGGAAGCAGCCCGAATCGCGCGCATAGTGGCCTGCTACGGCGCATATCTGGGAGAACAGGCGCGGATCGGCAGCGAATTTTGCGCGGATCGCCGCCCGATATGTGTCGGGGCGTGGTAACGGTGTTGGAATTATGATGCCGGGCACGTCGGTCGGGGCGACACGCCACCCAAAGGGTACCCGCGCCCTGAGCGTGGTGATGGTTTTTCAATCATGCTTTGGGAAAACGTCGGTCGGGGCGTATGCCATACGCCCCGACGTAAGCTTGGCAGCGTGCTTGAGCGGCCTACGCGCCGCCGAAGCGCTCGGTCAGATCCGCGACCTCGGCGTACTTTTGCTTGAGCGCGTCGAGGCCCTCGCCTGTCACCGCCTGCATGTTGCGGTAGATCTGCTTGTCGAGCATGCGCGCTTTCTCGCCCCCGGGCCAGATGCGCCATGAGTCGTTGTCGATCATATCGGCGACCAGCAGACCGCCCGATGTGTCGCGGCCAAACTCAATCTTGAGGTCGATCAGCTCGACATCCTGATCGGCCCAGGCTTGCTCCAGCAGGCTGAAGACATGCCGCCCCTGCTCGACCATCACGAGCACCTCGTCGGGCGTGGCAATGCGCCCCACGACGATCTCCTGAGCGCTGACCTGCGGATCGTGCCGGGCGTCGTCCTTGAGAAAGAACTCGACCAGCACGGGATCGAAGCGGGTGCCCTCCGCCGCCTCAGGATGCCGCCGCAGATAGGAGCCAGTCGCGCGCCGCCGCATCACCACCTCGATCGGGATCATCTCGCAGCTCCGCGCGACCATCTCGGTGGCGCTGGGCGCGGCGACAAAATGCGTGGGTACGCCCGCCCGGTTGAGAAACCGAAACACATTCGCCGCTGTCCGTCCGCTGAGCGCGCCCTTGCCCTCGATCTTGTTGCGCCGCGCGCCGTCGCCCGCGCTGATCGCGTCTTTATGCACCAGCACCACGAGTGCGGGATCGCTGGGATGAGCATAGACGATCTTGGTTTTGCCTTCGGCTCGTTTTTCGCCATATTCCATAGCTCTTGCTCCATCTTGCATGATCCGATCACACGGCCTTGCGGCGGCCTAGACCAGGCGGACGCGCTCGCCGTCGCCGCGCGCCTTCGTCGTGCCGATCACCTGAAGCTCAGGCACAACCGACCGGGCCGTCTCTACCTCGGCGGCGTCCAGAATCACGATCATGCCCAGGCCCATATTGAACGTGCGGAAGGCATCGTACTCGCTCAGCCCCGCGCGCTCGACTAAAAAGCGAAAAATTGGCGAAATTTGCCAGCTTCCACGCCGAATTTCGATACCAACGCCCTCCGGCAGCACGCGCGGCAGGTTTTCCCACAGCCCGCCGCCGGTAATATGCGCCAGCCCTTTGATCGGCACGTCGGTGGCGAAGAGCGCCTCGATATGCAGCAGGTACGAGCGATGGATCGCCAGCAGCGCCTCGCCCAGGCTTTGGCCGCCAAGCTCCTCCGGGCGGGTATCGTAGCCCAGCGGCTCGCAGACGCGCCGGGCCAGCGAGTAGCCGTTGGTGTGCAGCCCCGACGACGGCAGCGCCAGCACGGTATCGCCCGGCTTGATCGTCTCGCCGGTGATCAGCGACTCGCGGCTGACTACTCCGACCATCGTCCCGGCCAGATCGAACGCGCCCGCCGCGTACACATCGGGCATCTCGGCGGTTTCGCCGCCCAGCAGTGCGCAGCCGGCCTCGCGGCACGCTAGCGCCATGCCCTCAACGAGCGCGGCAACATGCCCGGCGTTCAGCTTGGCGGCGGCGATATAGTCCATGAAGAAGAGCGGTCGCGCGCCCTGCACCAGCAGATCGTCGATGCAGTGATTGACCAGATCTTGCCCGACGGTATCGTAGCGTCCGAGCGCCGCCGCGATCAGCGTCTTGGTGCCCACGCCATCGGTCGACGCGACCAGCACGGGATCGGCGTTGCGCGCCAGCGTGTCGGCGAGGCTGATCGCGCCGCCGAACGCGCCCATGCCCGCCAGCACCGCCGGTCCATGCGTGGCCCGCACGGCAGCCGCCATCATCTGCTTCGCGCGGTTGGCGGTGTCGATGTCCACGCCTGCGGATTTATAGTCCATGACTTCCTTTGCTCCAACGATTCGAGTTCCAAGATCAGGGATCAGAGGTCAGGGGCCAGGAGCTTCAAGTTCAAAGCTCCGAGCGTCTGCTCCTGGTTTGTTCGTTGTGCGCCGGGTGCCCATGCCCAAAGAGCGCCCGGTTCTTTGTTTGTTCCCAAGCCCCTTTGTTCTTTTGTTCCCTTGTTCCCTTGTTCTTCCTAATTCTTGGTTCTTACGCCGCGACATACGCGATCATATTGCGGAAGATCGCCAGGCCATCGCCCTCGCGCCGATCGCGCTGGCCGCGCAGCCACTCAGGATGAAGCTGCGGCACATACGCGCGGTCGGGGTGCGGCATCAGCCCGAAGACGTTGCCCGCCTGATTGCAGATCCCGGCGATAGCGCGCGCCGAGCCGTTGGGATTGTGCGGGTAGTCCTCGGCGGGCCTGCCCTGCTCGTCGGCGTACTGAAGCACGATCTGCTGGCTGGCCGCCAGCCGATCCAGCGTCTCCCCGGAGGCAACCAGGCGCCCCTCGCCATGTCCGACCGGCAGCGTCAACGTTTCGGCGATACCCTGCGTGAAGAGGCACGGGCTTTCGCGATTGGCGACCAGACGAATCCAGCGGCACTCGTAGTGGCCGTTCGCGTTATGGGTCAGCGTCACCGTCTGATGCGACGCCGAAGCGCCTGTCTGCTCCGCCGCGCCGGGCAGCAGGCCCGACTTGACCAGCACTTGAAAGCCGTTGCAGATGCCGAGCACGGGCCGTCCGTCGGCGACAAACGCCTGCAAGCGCTCGCTCAGCCGGTGGACCAGATCGACCGCCAGCAGCTTGCCCGCGCCCAGATGATCGCCATAGCTAAAGCCGCCGGGAATGACCAGCGCGGCGAAATCGTCGAGCCGCACGCCGCCCTCGGCCAGCCGATTGATATGCACGCGCTCCGCCCGGCCACCGGCCAGCTCACACGCGGCAGCGGTTTCCTCATCGCAGTTGATGCCTGCCGCGCGCAGCACCAGCACACGCGGCTGCTCTTGATAATGCATTCCACCCACCTATCTATGCACGTCGATTCTCGCCGGAATCGTATCACATCCGCTCGGTTGTTGCAGCAGCGCCCACGACCAGCGGCCAGAAGCCGCGCGCGCGCAGCTGCTCCAGCGCTACCTCGACATGCTCCGGCTCGACCAGCGCGCAGCCGGGGCCGAGCACCTCGGCGGCATCCGCCACGCCTGCCGCCGCCAGCACTTGCGCGATCGGCGTCTCCTCCGCCGTGACGATCATCGTCAGCGGTCGGTGCAGCCGCAGCCGACCGGCGCGCTCGGCCCAGAGCGCAAGCTGCGCCTGAAACGGCGGCGTGAGCTGCGCTCCCGCTTGCAGCAGCGCGCGCTCGAACTCCGCGACGGGCACGTCGTCTTCCAGCAGCCGCACCATGCCATCGGCGGCCAGCGCGTAGCGAGCGTGCGCGCCATGCGGCGGCAACATCTGCCCCGCCGCCTCGATCAGCCGCATCAGCCGAGGATCGACCAGCAGCGGATGTACCAGCAGCGTGGTCGCGTCCACGCTCTGCACCGGCGCTACGGCATCGGGGAGCGGCGTCTCGCTGTGGAGCCAGGCGGCGATCGGCGTGCGCTCACAGCTGGTTTCGTCCGCCGCCACGAGGCCCAGCCGTCCAAGCTGATGCAGCAGTTGTCGGACAATCGTCAGCGCGACCTCAGGCAGCGCCGATTCCTCGACCGGCACGCTGCGCCCTGTTGTCCGTGCGATCCAGATCGCGTTATCATCGCCCAGGCGGAACAGCGGCGTGTGCAGCGCGGCCAAGGTCTGCGCCAGCGAGGCGATGCCGAACGGCTGCTGATCGCACCACAGCAGCCAGCGCCAGAGGGTCGACCGTACATTAGCCTCGTGCTGCCCGACCACCGTCGCGCCGTCCACGTCCGGCCCGCAGGTCCAGATGAACTCACGGGTCCAGCTCAGATCGCTAATCGGGCGCGGACGCTGCCACGCATCGATCAACGCCGTCAGAAGCTCGCGCGGCGACTGGTTTCGCAGCGTGCTCCACTCCGGCTGCACCTGCCAGCGTCCGCGCGCCACGCCGACCGCGCCCATCGCGTGCAGCAGCGACAGCAGCAGCAGCAGCTCGGCAACCGGCAGATTGATTCTGCGGCTCAGCTCGCTGGCTGCCTCGTGGGTCAGCAGAAGCGGCTGGTAGGGCATGGCTCGATCCTGACTGGCGCGATGGGACGGGATCGCCACCGGGCGGGCCTGCTCGATCGCCGCGATCAACGTTTCCAGCGTGTAGCGCAGCCGGGCATACTCCGAGGGCTGCGTGTGCGGCGGCTCGCCTGGCCTGGCGGGAGCGATCTGACACGGCAGCGCGCTGAGCGCCTCGCTGGGCACCACCAGCCGCCGCCGGTCGCGAAAGCACAGCCCCAGCGAGGCGAGCGTCTGCATCTCGTTCGGAATATGGACGCGCATCAGCAGCGACTCCAGCTCCGGTCGGGCGGCTACCAGCCGGTCACGCGCCTGTGAGAGTGCGCGCTCATCCTCGACGCCGCCCAGCAGCAGCATCAGCCCCAGCACGGCCCGCGTCGGCTCCGGCAAAATTTTATACGCGGCCCGCAGTTGGTCGGGCCGCTCCAGCACCAGCGCCAGCCGCTCGATCGCCAGCGCCCGCCGCCGACCGGCAAACTGGACGCCGTAGCGCGCGGCGATACGATCGAGTTCATCCCACGTCGAGCGATTCAGGAGGTCGCGTACGGCGGGCGCTTCGCGAAATGATGGTCGTGTGCTCATGGTTGTGCTCGCGTCTCCAGCCAGCGCTCAAGCGTGCGACCCACGGCTTCGAGGCTGGCCGCGCTAACTTTATCGGCTGTGTCGCCGACCGTATGCCACGGGGGGTAGTCGAAATCGATCAGATCGACCGCCGCAATGCCCTGTTGCAGAAACGGCACGTGATCGTCGATCATCGCGTATTTCGGCTCAGGGATGAACTGCGTGTAGCCAAGCTCCGCCGCCGTGCTCCAGATCGAGTCGCGCAGCGCGGGCGTCGAGTTGGTTTCGTGGTAGATCTGCAAATCGGCATCGCCGATCATATCCACCAGGATCATCGCGTCGGGCTTGATCGGCAGGTGCTCGGCCATGTAGCGCGAGCCGACCGTCCACTCCCAGCCGTCGATCTCGCCGTTGTCCTCCACGTCGAAGAAGGCCAGCCAGACCTCGCGGCCCAGCCTGTCGGGATCGATGTGCCGGGCCAGCTCAAGCAGCACGGCCACACCGCTGGCGCCGTCGTTCGCGCCCGGCACCGGCTCCTGCCGCCGCGCCTCGTCGGGATCGCGGTCGGCATATTTGCGGGTATCGTAGTGCGCGCCCAGGATCAGCACCGGCCCCGCTCCGCGCCTGGCGATGATGTTGCGCCCCTCGACGCCGCGATACTCAAAGCGCTGCTCTTCGACCTGCCAGCCTGCCGCGCGCGCCTGCTCGATGATATAGTCGCCGGTCTGCTGCCAGCCGGGCGTGCCCGTATGACGCGGCACCCACTGCATCTGGTCGGCCACGATCGTCAGCGCGCGCTCGCCGCTGAACTGAAGATCGGCGATCGGCAGCGGCGCGACCGGCGTGAGCAGCGACTCAGGCACGGCGGGCGTTGGCATGCGCGAGATTGTGGGGAGCGGATCGCTCGCCACGTCGCTGGGAAACACTGACGGCGACACCGGAATCTCCGTCGGCTCAGGCGTGGCGCTCGGCGCAACAGGAGTCTCTGCGGCGCTCTGCGTGGCCGTGGCTGTGGCGGAGTCCGGCTGCAAGGGCTGTACGCTGCTGCACGCGACCAGCAGCAGGCACAGCAGGCACAGCCAGCGCTGTGGTCGGATGTGGAGCATGGCGCTTCCCGGTGTCGTTGTGCGGCGCGTCACGATCTTAATCCGTCGCCGCTTCGTCGAGCCGCCTGCGCACCGCCGCCGCGTGCGCCGTCAGGCCCTCGGCCTGCGCCAGCCGGGCGGCAGCAGGGCCGATCCGCCGCAGCGCCGTATCGTTCAGCCCGACCAGCGAGATGATCTTGCGGAAGTCGTCGACGTTGACCGGCGAGGCGTAGCGCGCGGTGCCGCCCGTGGGCATGATGTGGCTCGGACCCGCCACGTAATCGCCGAGCACCTCGAACGAGCGCTCTCCCAGGAAGATGCCGCCCGCGTTGCGCACCATGCCGACGTAGCGCCACGGATCGGCGACCAGCAGGCAGAGATGTTCGGGCGCGTACTCGTTCGCCAGGCGGATCGCGGCCTCGATCGTCGGCGTGACCACGATGCCGCCCTGTCGCTCGATCGAGATCGCCGCGATGTCGGCCCGGCTCAGCTCTTCGAGCTGCCGCCCGACCTCGGCCTGCACCTGCTCTGCCAGCGCCCGCGAGCTGGTCAGCAGGATCGCGCTCGCCAGCGTGTCGTGCTCGGCCTGCGCCAGCAGATCGGCGGCGGCCAGGCGCGGATCGGCGCTTCCATCGGCGATCACCAGCGTCTCGGTCGGCCCCGGCAGCGCCTCGATGTCGACCACGCCATAGACCGCGCGCTTGGCAAGCACCACGAAGATGTTGCCCGGCCCGACGACCTTATCGACCTGGCGGACGGACTCGGTGCCGTAGGCCATCGCGGCGATTGCCTGCGCGCCGCCCAGCTTGTAGATCGTCTGCACGCCCGCGATGTCGGCTGCCACCAGCACCAGCGGCGAGATCTGCCCGCTGTCGCGCTGCGGCGGCGAGCAGACCACGATCTCGTCGACGCCCGCCACGCGCGCCGGAACCGCCGCCATCAGCAGCGACGACGGCAGCGGCGCGGTGCCGCCCGGCGCGTACACGCCCACGCGCTCCAGCGGCACGACGATCTGGCCCAGCGCGCCCTCGTGGCTCCAATCGACCCAGCTCTGGCGTACTTGCTTACGATGGAAGCGCTCGATCTCAGCCGCCGCCAGCCGCAGCGCGTCGATCAGCGCGGGCTCGATCTGCGAGTACGCCGCGTCGATCTCGTCGCGCGCCACGGCGACCGATTCTAGCTCCACGCCGTCGATCGCCGCGCTATAGCGCCGCAGCGCCGCGTCGCCCTCCTGTCGCACATCGGCGATAATCCGATCGACCGCCTGCGCGGGTGTGGTGCCCGCGCCAAAGATGCGATCCAGGCTGGCCTGAACCGGCGGCGCGACCGTCACATCCTCGAAGAGGCGACGGCGCAGCACCGTTTGCCGGGCCTCTGCCAGATCGGTATAGATGTTGATCATATATATGCTAACCTTTTTTTAATCATTGTATGTGTATTGTGCATAAATCACAAAACGGACGCTACTCGATCCTGAAATAGCGCTGCTCGCGCCGGTTATAGCCCGCGCCAAGCAGCAGCGCGCGCCTGCCGGTGCCGGTGACGCCCAGCAGCGCCATCGTGGTATCGCGCATCAGCCGCGCCGGAGCCGACGACCAACTGCCGACCGCGCCGATCCGCCGCGACGCCGTCTGGATGCGCGTCACGAACGGGCGGCGCAGCGATTGGTACTTGCGCCCGACGCGGTTAAGGTTGGCTCCCGACTGAAGCGCGGGCGCGAGCAGCCGCATCAGCACCAGCGCATCGACCATCGCGGAGTTTGCGCCCTGGCCCATGAACGGCGTCATCGCGTGCGCCGCGTCGCCGACAACAAAGACCGGCAGCTTCCACCAGCGCCGCAGATCGATCTCATGCACCTCGCTATAGTTGACCTGCGACCAGTCGCCGACCGCGCTGAGTACCTCGGCGACGCGCGGCCCGAAGATGTGCCAGCTTTCGATCCAGAACTCAAGCTGGCTTTTCAAGATTTTGCGCCAGCCGCCCACGGGCACCGAGCAGAAGAAGTAGGTCTGCTCGCCGGGCAGGGGACAGATCCCGAAGCGCCGCCCGTCGGGACCCCAGATCTCGCGGATCGTCGAATCTTCCAGCCGCAGCTCGGCGATGCCGCGCAGGTATGCCTGCCCGATCGGGTGTTTGCGTGCCCGCAGCCCGATCGAGTCGCGCACCGTCGAGTTGATACCATCGCAGGCGATCACCACGTCGCACTCGTGCTCGCAGCCGTTGGCAAAGCGCAGGCATGCCCGACCGCCGTCGTAGCTGATGCCGGTGCAGCGGTGGCCCGTCAGCACGGGCACGCCGGCCCACTCGACGGCGGAGAGCAGATAGGATTGCAGATGGTAGCGCATCACGACGGCGCTGTAATTGTGAGGGATCTTGAGCCTGCGGAAGTCGAGCGTCGATAAGCGCCTGCCGTCGGGCAGCTCAACCGCCAGGGTCGGGGACGGGCGCATCACCGGACGAAGCTGATCCAGCAGATCCAGCGCTTCCAGAACGCGCAGCCCGTTGCTGTGCAGTAGCAGCCCGCCGCCGACGCGCTCGAAATCCAGCGCCTTCTCGAAGACGGTCACGTCCAGGCCAAGCTTCCGCGCCGCCAGCGCCGCGCTCAGCCCGGCAGGCCCGCCCCCGACGATTGCCACACGTGCCTGTTTCATGCTCAAACGATCATGCTCCGCCAGGCGCGAATCCGCCGTGCGCAGCTCAACCCTTGACCAGCGATCACGATGTACCTTCTCAGTGATAGCGCGTACGTTGCGTACGAGCCACCGTAATAGACAGGCGCTATTGTAGCATGGACGCCGGGTGGTTCTGGTTTAGAGCGATGGTTGGAATTATTGGACTGTGGATGGATCGTAGCCCCAGTGGGAGAGGGGTGGCGCGGTAGCGCCGGGGTGAGGGCCTGCACGAAATGCCTCCGCGCCTGCACGAAACGCTTGAGCACCATGCCTCAGCCTTTCTGCACCGTGTCTCAACGCCTCTGCACCATACCTCAGCCCTTCTGCACCTGCGCTCACCCTTGTTCCCTTGTTCACTTGCTCCATTATTCCCCCACTCCCTCTCCCCGCACAACAAAAACGAGCAGGATCGTGTCCTGCTCGCTCTCGTGTCTGCTGCGTGTTTAGCGCTGCGGGATCTCGATGTGATACGCCGGGTCGCTGCTGTTGCCGGGATGCAGGAACTTCGACACGCGCGCGTCGGCGTCGACGGCGGCGATGAACCGGGCATCATTGGTGATCGATCCCGGAGAAACGTCGATCACGCCCAGCACCGCCGGATCGGCGCAGTGCTTTGAAACCGTGCTCGGCCCCAGCTCACGAATTCTGGCCTCCATAGCGGCGATGATCTCGGCGCGATCTTTGCCCGCCGCCCGCGACGCAACATACACATCGATCACGCGATCGCCGCCCGCCGCATAGAGCGCCTTCTGCGAGGCGACGCCCTTCGAGACGATGTTGTCGTACATCACGCGCGCCTGGTTGTAGGGATCGCGCGAGGTGCTGGTGATCGTCGCGCTCGTCTCGCCTGCCGCCGCCAGACACTCCTTGAGCACCTGAAGCGTGTACGCGCTGACCACCGAGGCATCGGCGTTGGAGCCGAAGCTGACGGTAATGCCGGAGGTATCGCGACCGGATGCGGCCTGCTGCCCCGGCTGCTGCCGCTGCCGCGCCGCCGGCATCGTCGGCGTCGTCGCCACCCGATCGCTGCCCTGGCTGAACTCCGGCAGCCCCGCGTAGTAGCGGGCACGCGCCCACACATCGGCGGAGTAGTCGTCGCCGGTGCTGCCGATGTCCAGGCGCTCCAGCGATTGAACGTTTTTCACGCCGAAGTTATAGGCGGCCACCGCGCCGCGCAACTGCTGCGCGGGCGTCCAGCGCGGAAACTTGCGCTCGATCTGCTCCAGGTTGCTTTTGAGAATGCCCGCCGCCTGCGCGATATGCTCTTTGCTGTGCGCGGAGCCTGCCAGCTCGTGGTAGCGCTTATCGACCTGCATCAGCCCAAAGCCGTTGCCGTGATCGCCGTAGCCGTTGCGATCCAGCGCCGTACCGCCGCGCGACTCGCGGCTGGCAATCGCGGCCAGCAGCGCCGGAGGCAGCCCCGTCGCCTCACCGACCTCGACGAAGTTTGCCACGTACTGCCGCAGGGCGTTGAAATCGCGCTGCGCCAGCTTCTCCGACGCCTCGACGCCGCCCTGTCGGTGCCCATCCTGGCGCGCGGTTGCCGCCGACGCGCCCGTCGTCTCTAGCTCCGAGAGGATCGCGTTGGGATTGTGGCCCTGCGCGGCCTGACCTGCGCCGCCCGTCGTGGTTGCCGGTCGCTGCTGCCGACCACCCTGAGTCGCGGGCGTGGCATCTCGCGAGCCGCCGAACAGCCCCCCGGCAGTTTCCTTCGCGCTGCCCCACATCTCGCCCAGGAACGATCCGACCTGCCGGATGCCGGAGTTGAGCGCGCCGCCGACCTGATCGAGCATTCCTGGCTCCTGCGGCTGCGGCTGCGCCGGCGCGGGCCTGAAGGTGGCGTAATCGCCGTGAATAAAGCCCACGCTGTCGCCGAGCTTGATCCGCAGCCACTCGCCCTGGCGCGCGAGCACCTGCACCACCTGCGAGCGCTGGAGCCGCCCGATGCGGTTGGCGGTCTGCGACGGCGCTTGTCGCACGTTCAACACCGTTGCGGTCACGGTCGCCGTGCCGATCGGGCCGCCCGCGACGGCATGCCGCATGATCGACGGCGCTTCGGTCGTGAGGCGCTGCACATGCTGATTGCCGCTGACCTGCTGCACTTTGCGCAATACCGATTGCTGCTGCGAGGCATGGAGCCGCTGAAGCTGCTCCGGCTGCGCGCTCATGCACGCCTCGGCGGGCGTCGGCCCGCTATCCTGATCTATCTGTGAGTGAGGCTGTGCGGCTTTACGAGCCATGTGGCTAGACTGTGAGGCGTTGTGCTGAGTTGGTTTGCTTTGACGTTTTGTGCTCATGGCTACCCACTTTGGTCGAACGTGATGGATGATCGGTCGGTGCAGCGCCCGTGCGCTGCGGCGAGAAGCTCCTATCGGCCAACATACGGCACGGCGTGTGATCCGTCAATATGACTTTATTCCGCAGGTAATCCTGCGCGCCGCCTTCCAATCAGGTCAGACGCGATCAAGACTCCCCGCCGGGCGATCGTTTTACGGCAGCGGGGCGGGAGCGCCCATGCTCTCGGCCAGGAGTTGCGGGATCAGCGCGCCCAGCTCTCGCGCCTGGTGCTTGACGAAATAGTGTCCGGCATTGGCGATCACCTTAAGCTCGACGCGCTCGGCGGTGCGCTGCCAATCGTGGACCCGACGCGCATAATCTTTGGGAGCGGATCGCTATCGCCGACCAGGCAGAAGACCGGCGACTGAAGCCTGGCCTGAGATTCTGCGTGCAGCACACGCTCGAAATAGTCCATCGCGCAGCGTCCGTCATGGCGGAAGAGCTTCATGATGAAGCGCAGCTCGGCAGAGTCGATCTGGCCGTCGAATGCGCCCAGGCGCTTGAGGTAATTATGCAGCAGTGTATCTGGCACAGCGCTATTCAAGAGCGATAGTCGCGGCAGGCTCAGCCCAAAGCGGCGCGGGCGCGGCGGGAGGAGCGCGCCCAGGAAGATTGCCTGAGCCGGCGTGCCTGCTGCCTGCAACAGCCGCGCGATCTCGACGCTGATAGCGCAGCCTGCCGCGCAGTGTCCGTAGAGCGCGACGGGCTGATCGAGCTGGCGAATCGCCTCCACGCAGCGCCGCGCGATGGCCTCGACCGGCTCCAGCGGCTCGTCCTGGGCGCTGAGATCGTGACCTGGCAGTTGCACGGCGTACAGCGCATAGTCGGGCGGGAGCGCCTGCGCCAGTGGCCGATAGGCAATCGCGTTGCCGCCGCCGTAGGGCACGCACACGAGTGTCATCGCAGGCCGCTGCGGGCCGCCGATCCGATGCAGGATCGAGCGCTCCGCCGGGAGTCCCGCCTGCATGAACGCCGCCTGCTCGCGGATCGTCTGGTGCTTCAGCACGTCCACGACCGATACGGCGTGCTCAAGACGCTGCGCAAGCTGAATCGCCCGGAACGAGTCGCCGCCGACCTCAAAGAAGTTGTCGTCGATCCCGATCTGCGTTAGATTCAGAACATCGGCCCAGGCGCGCGCCAGACGTTGCTCCAGCGGCGTGCGCGGCGGGCTGGATCGACTCTCGCGCTCTGTGCTCGCCGCCTGAGGCGCTGGCAGCGCTTTGCGCTCGACCTTGCCGTTCGGCGAGAGCGGCAGCTCGTCGAGGAAGACGAACGCGGATGGAATCATATACTCCGGCAACCGCGCGCCGAGATGCTGGCGCACGTCGGCAGAACCAAGCACTGAGAGCTGAGAACAAGAATCATCGGCTGCGCTGTTCGCTGTTCCGGGTGCCATGCCCAAAGGGTGCCCGGCGTCTTTGTTTGCTACGACGTACGCCACCAACCGCTGGCCGCCGTGATCGTCGCGGACCACGACGACCGCGTCGTGTACGGCGGGATGCTGGCGCAGCACGGCCTCGATCTCCTCAAGCTCGATCCGCAGACCGTGCAGCTTCACCTGATAGTCGATGCGGCCTAGAAACTCCATGTTGCCGTCGGGCAGCGCGCGCACAAGGTCGCCGGAGCGGTAGAGCCGCGCGCCCGGAATGCTGCTGAACGGATGGGGGATGAACTTCTCGGCGGTCAGCGCGGGGCGATTGTGGTAGCCACGCGCCACCTGCACGCCGCCGATATGCAGCTCACCGGATACGCCAACCGGCACGGGCTGGTCGTAGCGGTCGAGTACATAGATCTGCGTGTTGGCGATCGGCCTGCCGATCGGCACGATCGGGCACTCGTGCGGCTGCGAAAAGTCCCAGTACGTCATCTCCACCGCCGTCTCGGTCGGACCGTAGAGATTATAGAGTTTGGCCTTGAGACGGGCGAAAAAGCGCGCCTGCACCTCGACGGGCAGCGCCTCGCCGCTACAGAGGACGCGCCGCAGACGTGTGCAGGATTCGACGTTCGGCGCTTCCAGAAAGACACGCAGCATCGATGGGACGAAGTGGATCGTGGTGATCTGCTCGCGGTTGATCACGTCGATCAGGTACTCAGGATCTTTGTGGCCTTCAGGCCGCGCCACGACCAGCGTCGCGCCACTGATCAGCGGCCAGAAAAACTCCCAGACCGACACGTCGAAGCTGAACGGCGTTTTTTGCAGCAGGCGGTCGTCAGCCGCAAGCGGATAGGTCGCCTCAATCCACAGCAGGCGGTTACAGATGCCGCGATGGGTATTCATCGCGCCTTTGGGCTTGCCCGTCGAGCCTGAGGTGTAGATCACATACGCCAGATCATCCAGATCGAGCGCAACCTCAGGATTATGCGCGGGCTCGCCGCGCAGGAGATCGGCATCGTCCAGACAGATGCGCAATGCGCTTGTCTCCGGCAGGCGCGCGAGAAGCTGCGATTGTGTCACGAGCACCGGCACCTGGGCATCTTCAATCATGAACTGTAGGCGCTCGTGGGGATAGGAGGGATCGAACGGCACATAGGCTGCGCCCGCCTTGAGAATGCCGACCAGCGCCACGACCAGATCCAGCGAGCGCTCCAGGGACACGCCGACCAGGCTGCTCGGCCCGACGCCGTGCCGCCGGAGGTGATGCGCAAGCTGGTTCGCCCGTCGATTCAGCTCGTCGTAGGAGAGACGCTGCCCCTGGAAGACGACCGCAATCGCGTCGGGCGTGCGCGCGGCCTGCGCTTCGATCAGCGCATGGAGGCTGCCATGCTGTGGATAGCTCACGTCGGTCGCGTTCCACTCCGTCACCAGCGTGCGACGCTCCCGCTCGGTCAGCCAGGGCAGATCGCGCAGCGGGCGCTCGGAGTCGGCGACGATGCCGCGCAGGAGCACCGTCAGATGCTCGGCAAGTCTGGCGATCGTATCGGCGACGAAAATATCGGTGTTGTACTCCAGCGTGCCGAGTAGCCCGCCGCCCTGTTCGACAAAGGTCAGCGTCAGATCGAACTTGGTCGTGCCGCTGTCGAGGCGCACCGGCTCGAAGCTCAGACTGGGCAGCTTCAGCGCGGCCAGCGGCGTGTTCTGAAGCACGAACATCACCTGAAAGAGCGCATGCCGACTCAGGTCGCGCTCCGGCTGGAGCATCTCGACCAGTTGCTCGAAGGGTAGCTCCTGGTGCGCGTACGCGCCCAGGCAGAGGTCGCGCACCCGTCGCAGCAGCGCGCGGAACGTCGGCGCGCCGTCCAGGCCGACGCGCAGCACCAGCGTGTTGGCGAAGAAGCCGATCAGCCGCTCAAGTTCGGGACGGGCACGATTGGCGATCGGCGTGCCGATCGGCAAGTCGGTCTGGCCCGTGTAGCGCGAGAGCAGCGTCGCGAACGCCGCCAGCAGCGTCATGAACAGCGTCGCGCCTTCGCGCTGGCTGAAGGTACGAAGCGCCTCGGCGAGCGGCTGCCGCAGCTCGAAGCTGTGGCGCGCGCCCCGTCCCGACGGCAGCGCCGGACGGGGCCGGTCGATCGGCAGTTGCAGGATCGGCAGAGCGCCGCGCTCGGAAAGCTGCTGCTTCCAGTAGGCGCGTAATCGTTCCAGAGCGGCGTCTTGCAGCCATTGGCGCTGCCAGACGGCAAAATCGGCGTACTGGATCGCCAGCGGGCTGCCGGCTGGGCCATACGCTGGCGGCGTATGCGCGAGCAACGCCTGATAGAGCGCGGCTAGCTCCTCGACGAGCACGCCCATCGACCAGCCATCGCTGATGATGTGGTGCAGCACCAGCACCAGCAGATGCTCGGCCCGATCAATCTGGATCACGACCGCACGAATCAGCGGGCCGCGCTCAAGATCGAAGGGCTGCTGTGCCTCCGAAGTCGCCAGATCCAGGGCGGCAGACTCGCGCTCAGAGGTCGGATGGGCGCGTAGATCGATGGCTTGCAGCGGCATCCTCAGCGTGGGCGCGATCACCTGGATCGGATCGCCGTCGCGCACACCGATCGTCGTGCGCAGCGTCTCGTGGCGCGCGATCACAGCGTTGAGAGCTTGCTCCAGCGCGGCGAGGTCGAGCGGCCCATGCAGCCGCACAGCGGTCGGGACGTTGTAGGCGGCATTGCCCGGCTGAAGCTGATCCAGAAACCACAGCCGCCGCTGCGCGAACGAGAGCGGCAGCGGCTCGTCGCGCGGTACGGGCACGATCGGTACCTGCGGCACAGCGGTGCTCGGCTCGGTCTGCTCGATGCAGCGGGCCAGCTCCGCGATCGTCGGATGCTCGAACAGACGGCGCAGCGGCAGATCCATGTGGTAGGCGCTGCGCAGCCGCCCGACGACCTGCGCGGCGAGCAGCGAGTGACCGCCCAGCGCGAAGAAATCGTCATCGCGGCCTACCTGATCGACGCCCAGCAGCTCTTGCCAGAGCACGGCAATGCTCCGCTCAAGCTCGGTTCGCGGCGGCGCATAGTGCTGCGTCAGCTCGCGGGAGTGTCGCCGCCGCTGGCGGATCTGCGCCAGTATCCGATCGCCGCTGCGCAGCGTCGTCGCGATCTCGCTCACCAGCGCCGATCGGCGCGTCGGTGCCAGGCGCTCCCAGCGCATCGCCAGCAGATCGGAGGCCGCTGACGAGTCGTGCCGTGCGGCAGCGGCGGCAGGTCGCGCGATCGAGGAAGCGGCGCGTGGTCTTTGGGACGGCGCGGCTAGCGTCGGCGCTGTGGTCAACACGGCCAGCGGCAGCGTTACCTGGCAGCCGTCCTCGGTTGTCTGAAGCCGGTCGCCCGCGATGTGCTCGACAAAGGCCGCCGCCGCGCCATTACGCGGTGTCGCGCGATGAACCAGCCTGATCCGCTCACAGCCCCGCGCCTGGACGATGTGCGCCACCTGTTGCAGCGTCAGGTCCTCGACCTGCTTGCCCAGGACGCGGCAGTTCAGCACAAAGCTATCGACCAGCGCCTCCGTCCGGTCCCACGCCACGACGATCGCGCCCGCCACGCCATAATCGCCGAAGCGGTCGCGGACGGCGACGAGCCAGCCGCCGCTCTGGTCTGCTTCCAACAGCGTCGCCAGCTCATCCACGGAGCGCGCGCGGCCCGTCAGATGAAACTCTGCGGTTCGCTCCGTCAGGTACGCCACATGGGCCAGATCGCCTTCGACCAGCGGCTCTAGCGTGACCTCAACCTGGAGCTGAGCTAAAAAATCTTCGAGTCGCATCGCATCTCCTTCAGCGGCGATCACGTAAACGATTGGAGGATCTCGATCTGTCCCGCCGAGCCGGGCGAGGCCAGCCACGCCGCGATCCGCGCCGCGACCGGCTCCGGCGGCAGCGCGGCCTGATACTCGGTCGGCGTGCTGGTCAGATCGGTTTGCAGGCGGGGCGGTCGTGCCACCAGAAAATGAACCATCGGGTACTCGCGCGCGGCAACGGCGGCTAGCCCTTCGATCGCGCTCTTGGCCGCGACATAATGCGGCCACGCGGCGGGCGGCGATGTGACCGCCGCCGAAGAAAGCACGACCACCCGGCCATCGTGCTCGCTCAGCGTCTCCAGAAACACCGCCAGCGGCGTGCTGACCAGCGCCAGGCTGCGCGCAACGTAGTCATGGATGCGCTCAAGCGCGCCGGGATCGAGCCAGAGCGGCACCAGCGCTGGAGAGGCGTTGCAGATCAGCATATCCAGCCGTCCATAGTCGGCAAGGACGCGCTGACGAGCGGCAGCGCACCACGCGGCGTCGCCGCCGTCGCCTTGCAGCAAGACGACCTTGCCGGGCGCGTCGGTGCCCTCTGGGCCAAGCTGCCGCTGAAGTTGCTCGGCCTCGGCGGCGCTGCGCTGAAAGTTGGCGACGACCGTACAGCCTTGCAGCGCGAGCGCCTGCGCCAGCCGCGCGCCAAGCCCACGGCTCGCGCCGATCACCAGCGCCACACGGCCCGCCAGCCGCTCGGAGCGCTCGAAGGGCGCGTCCAGCAGGCCGCGAGCCTCAGGCAGCACGAACGCCCGTAGCTCGCCCTTTGCGGTGGGAGCGCCGGTAGGAGTGTCCAGCGCTACGTCGAGGCGCAGCAGATTGAAGCGCGGATCCAGCGTGCGCACTACGGCCCGATAGCTCAGCGGCCCGGCCTCGGATTGCGGCTCCCACTCCAGCGCCAGCCGCGCGAAGAGCGCCCTTCGTCCGGGCAGCTCCATGCCGATCAGATAGCTGGCCCAGAGCAGCGCGGCAACCTGCATCGGGCTCAGACCTTTGTCGGCCAGATCCCAGCGCGCGATGAGATCCGCAAGCTGATGCCAGTCGGGCGTGTAGCAGCCGGAGACGCCGCTGCCGGGTACGAGGTCGGCAGCCCGACGATCCAGCGCCTCGGTATGCGCGGGCGCGACCGTCTCATGATCCTGAGCTGGCCGCGTCCCGCTGCCGGGCCGGAAGCAGACGTTGAGCCGCAGCACGGCGCGCTGACCGTCGTAGAGCCGCACGCTGGCGCTCTCCTCCGTCTGCTGTCTGATCTCGATGCGATACGCAACGCCCGGAAAGATCGGGCTGAGAAACTCTAGCACCAGGCTCGTCAGCTCATCATCGGGTCGAGCCGTGAGATGGCCCAGGCAGACCAGCGCGCCCAGGATGCCGAAGACAACCGGCCTGCCGTACGCGGTTTTGCGCGCGTACTCCGCCGACAGATGCAGCGGGTTGCGGTCGTGGCTGGCCGCGCTGAAGCAGGCCAGATCGTCGTCGGAGAAGCGCAGCGTCGCCTTTGGGCTGTGAGGATCGCCGCTCATCGCCGCGCCGCCTCCCCCTGGACGATATAGGCGGGCCAGCCTGGTCGGCGTAGCTCGCCGGGCTGGCCGCAGCTCGCCGCGCCGAGCGAAGCGAAGAAGCGCCGGGCTGGCTCGTTGCGCGGATGCTCCTCGACGGCGGCGACAAGGCTGTGCTGGCCGCGCTGCTCCAGCTCGTCGAAGAGATCGGCGAGCATAGCCTCCTCGATGCCACGGCCCAGCGCCCGACAGCTCAGCAGAAAGGTGTCCAGCTCGGCGGATTGCGCTTCCAGATCGACAATGTACGCGCCCACGATGCCATAGTCGCCATAGCGATCTTGCGCCTGAATCAGCCGCACGACGTAGCGCTGATCGGCGCAGAGCGCGGCGAGCTCCGGCTGGCTGCGACGGCGACAGTTGAGGTTGAACTGATTGGTTTTGGTGACAAGCTGGCTCAGCCGGGGCAGATCGCCAGCGGTCGGCGCGAAGATCTGCACCTGCACGTCGAGCTGAGCCAGGTACTCCTCGCGCGATATGCTCTGGCTGCGTACGCTCTCCCGCTGTCGCTCCTGGGCGTAGAAATCGGCGCGCTGCAAGTCCTCGGCG
Organism: Herpetosiphonaceae bacterium; assembly: GCA_036374795.1. Taxonomy (NCBI): domain Bacteria; kingdom Bacillati; phylum Chloroflexota; class Chloroflexia; order Herpetosiphonales; family Herpetosiphonaceae; species Herpetosiphonaceae bacterium. The sequence continues at coordinate 3,454 of DASUTC010000099.1, read as the reverse complement.
GTCGGCGGCAGGCGATCCAGGCAGCCCGCCGCAGCCATGACGCGCGGCCACTCGGCGGGATCGGCGGGCATGCAGATGCAGGCAACCTCCGGCAGCGCCGCGCTGACCTCGGCGATCTCTGCCGGATTGTCGTCGATCAGCACCAGGCTATCGAGGCCCAGGCCAAGCTCGTCGGCGATCTGGCGCAGCACCTCCGATTTGGGCTGCCAGCCGATGCGCCACGCGGCGAAGTGCGCTTGTTTGAGCCGCATCTCGCGCCGCTCGAAGACCGCCCGCACATCGTCTTCGTGGTTCTTGCTGCACAGCGCCAGCAGCACCCCTGCCCGACGCAGCTCAAGCAAAAATGCCTGGAAGCTGCGAAACGCCTCGCCCGCGCCGCCATCGCGCAGATCGACGCCATCCATCCCATCCTCGCCGACCACGCCGCCCCACAGCGTATGGTCGGCATCGACCACCACGACTTTGCGCGCTGCCCTGCGGCTGATCCGGATCAGTCGCGCCAGCCGCTCGCCGACCGCCTGGAAGCACGCTTCGGTAAACGGGATCTTGGCGATGGCAAACATGCGCTCGTCGTAGCTGGCGCTGCTGCCGAGCGCCCGCACGATCTCTTCCAGGTCGAGCAGCAGCACATGGCGCTGCCCGCTCAGCCGACGCCGAAGCTGCTCGCGGACCAGCGTTGCCGTCGCGGCGATGCCGGTGGTCAGATGGGCATCGCCCAGGCCAAGCGGACGGACTTCCGGCAGCGCGGGCAGCACGAAGATCAGCGTACACTGCCAGCGTCGGGCCGCGTCCAGACAGGTTTCGGCCAGCGCCAGCGCATCGTCGACATAGCGGCGGTTGTCAGCGACCAGCGGGAGCGGCTGTCCGCTCCACAGCTCCTCAAGCCGGGGCCAGCACAGAAGCAGATCGGGATTGTACGCCGCAGTTTCGCTGGCGTCGGAGAGGCATTCCTGCGCGATCTGGTTGAACGGGCCGATCCAGATGTCGGCGGGCAGGCCAAGATCTTCCAGCGCCACGCCGCAGTACGGCACGATCGGCGCGGCGGTGAAGCTTGCCAGCACGGCCACCCGAAGCTGCTCCGGTCGCTCCGAGCGAAGGATCTGCTTCCAGCGCAGGCGGATCGATAGCAGGCTCATACGTCGGCTCCTTTGCGGCGCAGCAGCCCACGCGCCGCGCCGATTGACGTCATCTGCTGGATCTCCTGGGTGCTGAACTGAACTCCGTAGGTTTCCTCCAGCGCCGCGATCAGATTGACATGCGCCATGCTATCCCAGGCTTTGAGCGCGGCCTGCGCTGTCGCGTCCGTCAGCGATGATGGCTCCACGTCGAGAATACTGCCGAAAAGCTCCTCAAGGCTCATGCTAAAAACTCCTTTGGGCGGATCGTCTATCCTGATAGCGCCACATCCGCCGGAACCGCGATCCGATCGGCGGAAACAGCGGGCCGGGGCGACACATCGGCGGGCTGTAAGATCCAGACGTGGCGCAAAAATGCCGGAATATCGTCGGGGTTGGCCGGAAGCTGAAGCGTCATCACCTGTGGCAGCAGGGCGCGAGCCTCGGCACATGCGACCGGACTCTGGCTGATGTAGAGCAGGCGATCCAGCGGCACGCGCAGCTCATTTGCCAGCGCCCGCAGGTTGTCGGCGGTCGACTCCCAGTTGATGCGCCAGGAGGTCAGATGACTCAGCCGCAGTGGCTGGTCGGGGTGGCTGCGGAACGCCGCGATCACGTCGGCCTCGCGGTTGTTGCTGCACAGACACAGCCGCGCGCCGCGCCGCGCTTGCCGCAGCATCAACTCCTGAAGCGCGGCATACGGCGGCGTGACTCGCACCTGCTCAGGCTCATCCTCGCCGACGATACCCTGCCACAGCGTATGGTCACAGTCCAGCACGATCACATCGGGCCTGAGAGAGGCCAGCCCGACGATCGTCCGCGCAATCGCGGTGCCAAGCGCGGCAAAGCCCGCGTCGGTGTACGGAATATGTCCGAGCGCGTCGGTCTGTGCGTCGTTGACCTGCGCGATCGCATACTCGGCGGCGATGCCGGTCAGATCGAGCATATGGACCGAGTCGAGCGCTGCGAGCGCCTGCGTGAGCGCCTGCTGGGCCTCGATCACGTGACGCAGACGATCGGGATCGGCGGCAACGGCATCGGAGGGCGGACACAGGCCGATCAAACAGGGCTGCGCAGCGGCGAAGCTGCGAACGGCATCGCAGAAGTCCGCGCTATTCTGCCGCAGCCGCGCGCCGAACTCGCGCGCGCTGTCGCAGTGCTGCGCCCAATCTTCGAGCCGCAGCAACACAACGTTGATGCCGTCGACGTTCGCGCCGAAGCTGCTGGTGGGATCGAGAAGCTGCTGAAAGACCTGACCATAGGCCGCGAAGTCCAGCCGCAGTGGAATGTTGAACTCTTCCATCCAAAAGGCCAGCGCATCGGCGATCGGATCGGCGGTGAAGCTAGCCGCCACAACGATCTGAAGCTTCGGCGATGGGATACGCGCATAGATCGTCGAGAGCCTGATGTCGGGATCGGCACTCGCGCGGCTCAGAACCTCCTCGAAGTTCGCCAGCAGCCGCACGATCGTCGTCTCGTCGAAAAGGTCGCGGTTGTACTCCAGCGTGCCGGAGAGGACGCCACTCGTCTCCAGCATCGAGAGCGTCAGGTCGAACTTGGCCGCCTGGGTGTCGGCCTCCAGCATCTCCGCCTCGATACCCGGCAGCTCGAAGGGCGGCAGCGGCGCGTTTTGCAGCACGAAGAGCGTCTGGATCAGCGCGGTGTAGCGCAGATCGCGCGGCGGGCGGAGCAGCTCGACCAGATGCTCGAAGGGCAGATCTTGATGGGCGTAGGCGCCGAGGCACGTCGCGCGCACGCGCTGGAGCAGCTCGCGAAAGCGCGGATCGCCCGCAAGCTGCACCCGCAGCGCCAGCGTGTTGGCGAAAAAGCCGATCAGCCGCTCGGTTTCTGTATGGGCGCGGTTGGCGCTCGGCGCGCCGATCAGCAGATCATCCTGGCGGCTGGCGCGGCTGAGCACCGTGGCGAAGGCCGCCAGCAGCGTCATAAAGACGGTAACACCCGTCTGCTGGCTCAGCCGCTCGACCGCCGCCGTTAGATCCTGGGAGAAGCTGAACGGGTGGCGTTTGCCGGAATAGCTGAGCGTCGCCGGGCGTGGGCGATCGGTGGGCAGATCGAGGATCATGGGGGCCTGATCGAGCTGGCGCTGCCAGTAGCGGCGGAGGCGCGCGCCCGCAGGCCCGGCGAGCCACTGGCGCTGCCAGCGCGCGTAGTCGGCGTACTGCACCGGCAGCGGCGTGTGATCGGGAAGGTGTCCCGCACGCACCGCCGCGTAGGCCGCCGCGACTTCGCGGCTGAGCACGCCCACCGACCAGCCATCGGCGATGCTGTGGTGCAGCGTCAGCAGCAGGATATACTCAGCTGCGGCCAGGCGCAGCAGC
>DASUTC010000098.1 GCA_036374795.1 Herpetosiphonaceae bacterium | reverse complement strand
CGCCGAAGTGGTATAATAAAGCATTCTAATCGCATGAAACGGAGTAGTGTCAAGGGGGCTTTGGAGTGGAAATTGGCATAGTCCGGCCCATCAACATCGACAGCGAGATGCGCTCAGCCTATCTCGATTACGCCATGAGCGTGATCGTCCAGCGCGCGCTGCCCGATGTCCGCGATGGCCTCAAGCCGGTCCAGCGCCGCATCCTGTACGGCATGTGGGACATGGGCATCCGGTATAACCAGTCATACAAGAAATGTGCCCGTATCGTCGGCGATGTCCTTGGTAAGATGCATCCTCACGGCGACGTGGCAGTGTACGACGCATTGGCCCGCCTGGCACAAGAGTGGAACATCCGCTACCCGCTGGTTGACGGGCAGGGCAACTTCGGCAGCGTCGACGGCGATCCGCCCGCGGCGATGCGCTATACCGAGGCGCGGCTCTCGCAAGTCGCCGAAGAGCTGCTCTACGACATCGACAAACATACCGTCGATTTCGTGCCCAACTTCGACGGCTCGTATATGCAGCCCTCGGTGCTGCCCGCGAAGCTGCCCAACCTGCTGCTCAACGGCGCAGCCGGTATCGCCGTGGGCATGGCTACCAACATCCCGCCGCATAATCTCAGCGAGCTGTGCGACGCGATCATCCACCTGATCGACAATCCTGAGGCCACGGTCGAAGATCTGATGCGGCACGTTCCCGGCCCGGACTTCCCGACCGGCGGCGTGATCCTGGGCAGCGAGGGCATCGTCAACGCCTACTCGACGGGCAAGGGCCATATCGTGATCCGGGCCAAGGCGCATATCGAGGAGGCCGCGCGCGGCGCGTATCATATCGTCGTCACCGAGCTGCCGTATCAGGTCAATAAAGCCCGCCTGATCGAGCGCATCGCGGAGCTGGTCAAGGAGCGCAAGATCGAAGGCATCCGCGACGTGCGCGACGAGTCGGATCGCACCGGCATTCGGCTGGTGATCATCCTGAAGCAGGACGCGCAGCCCCGCAAGGTGCTCAACCATCTCTTCAAGTATACGCAGATGCAAGTCACCTTCGGCGTCAACATGCTGGCGCTGGTCGAGGGCAATCAGCCGCGCGTGCTCACGCTCAAGAAGGTGCTTCAGTATTACATCGAGCACCGGCAGACGGTGATCCGGCGGCGCACCGAGTACGAGCTTGAAAAGGCGCGGGCTCGGGCACATATCCTCGAAGGCCTGAAGATCGCGCTCGATCATCTGGACGAGGTGATCGCGACGATCCGCAACTCGCGCACCCGCGACAGCGCGCGCAACAACCTGATGCACAACTTCAAGCTGAGCGAGGCACAGTCGAACGCGATCCTGGAGATGCAGCTTGGGCGGCTGGCCGCGCTGGAGCGCAAAAAGATCGAGGACGAGTACCGCGAGGTGATCAAGCTGATCGCCGAGCTGGAGGATATCCTGGCGAACGCTCGCCGCGTGCTGTACCTGATCAAGCAGGACTTGCAGTATCTCAAGGAAAAGTACGGCGACGCGCGTCGGACGCGGATCATGGCCGAGGCGACCGGCGACATCTCAGCCGAGGATCTGATCCCCGACTTGCAGGTGCTCGTGACGATCACCGATCGCGGCTACATCAAGCGCGTCAACGCCGATACCTACCGTCCGCAGAATCGCGGCGGCAAGGGCATCAAGGGCATGACCACCCGCGAGCAGGACGTGGTGCAGCACATGATCGCCTGCAACACCATGGACGATCTGCTCTTCTTCACCGATCGCGGCAAGGTCTACCAGCTCAAGGCGCATGAGGTGCCTGACGCTGGCAGGACCGCCAAAGGCTTGCCGCTGGTCAACCTGATCTCGCTTGAGCCGGGCGAGCAGGTGACGACGATGCTGCCGGTGCCGAGCTTCGACGAGGCCGAGTATCTCGTCATGGCGACCGTCAACGGCAAGATCAAGCGCACGATCCTGCACGAGTACTCCTCCGTTCGCTCGAATGGCCTGATCGCGATCGGGCTGGAAGACGGCGACTCGCTGCGCTGGGTGCGCATGAGCACCGGCGACGAAGACGTGCTGATGACTACCCGCGCGGGCCAGACGATTCGGTTCAAGCAAAGCCAGGTGCGACCGATGGGCCGTCCCGCCAGCGGTGTGACGGGCATCAACCTTGGCAGCGGCGATAAAGTCGTGGGCATGGAGCTGGCCCGACCGGAGTCGGCGCTGCTGGTCGTCACCAAGAAGGGCCAGGGCAAGCGCACCAAGGTCGAGGAGTACCCGGTCAAGGGCCGCGCGACCGGCGGCGTGATCACTATGCGGCTGCGCGACGGCGACAAGATCGCGGTGGCGCGGGTCGTGGCCGAGGACGATACCCTGACCTTTATCACGCGCCAGGGCATCGTAATCAAGCTGGCCGCCAGCAGCATCTCATGCCTGGGCCGCTCGACACAGGGCGTGCGCGTCATGGATCTCAAAGCCGGCGACGAAGTAGCCGCGATGTCGGTCGAGCCGTTCGAGGAGTCGAGCAACCCGGCGGTGATGTCCTCGGCTGAGGCGGCGGCGGATATTGTCTCCGCCACCGATGGCGCGGCGGGCAACGGCAGAGTCGACGGCGCGCAGCAGACAAGATTGCTGTAAGCCTGATCGAGCCAGCGCGCTGGTTAAACTCGTAGGGGCGTATTGATACGCCCCTACA
>DASUTC010000097.1 GCA_036374795.1 Herpetosiphonaceae bacterium | reverse complement strand
TCGGGCTGCAAAATTACGCGCGCATCTTTTCAACTGCGCGCTTCCAGACCGATATTCGCAACACGGTCGTCTTCACGGTCTTTTTCCTGGTGGGTAGCCTGGGCGTCGGCCTGCTGCTGGCAATCCTGCTCGACTCCAAGGTCAAGGGCGAGGCGATCTTCCGCTCGATCTATATCTTCCCGATGGCGCTCTCGTTCATCGTCACCGGCACCGTCTGGAACTGGATATTCAATCCGGGCACGCCCCAAGATCCGATCGGCCTGAACCAGTTGTTCCAGCGCGTCGGGCTGCCGATCTTCCAGAGCTGGAGCGCGGTTGCGACGATCGTGCCCGGCGGCGGCGTCCAGCCGGAGGGGCTGCGCACCAAGCTCGGCATCCCCCTGGCGATGCTCCCGGTGATCGTCGCGGCGGTCTGGCAGATGTCGGGCTTTACGATGGCAATGTACCTGGCGGGCCTGCGCGGCATCTCCGACGACATCAAGGAGGCCGCGCGCGTCGACGGCGCGAACGAGTGGCAGATCTTCCGCCGCATCACGCTGCCGATGCTGCAACCGATTACGCTGAGCGCGATCATCATTCTGGGTCATATCTCGCTCAAAATCTTCGATCTGATCGTCACCCAGACCGGCGGCGGTCCCGGCAACGCGACGGACGTGCCCGGCATCTACATGTACGAGATCACCTTCAAGAGCAGCCGCTACGCCGAGGGCAGCGCGGTGGCGATGATCATGCTGCTGCTCGTGGCCGTGCTGATCGTGCCGTATCTGATCTACAGCACCCGCGAGGAGGCCGAGTGATGAGCGCCCAATCTGCTGCTATGCCGCGCCCGCGCGTGCGCCTGAGCCGCGTGATCATCTACGCAATCATGATCGCCTTCGCGGTCTTCTACCTGCTGCCGGTCTATCTGCTGCTCGTCACTAGCCTCAAAAGCTTCGATCAGGTCCGGCTCGATCGGATGTGGAGCCTGCCGACCAGCTTCAGCCTGCAGAGCTTCAGGGACGCCTGGGCGGTGCTGGGGTCGAGCTTCATCAACAGCTTCCAGCTTGTGATCCCGGCCACGCTGATCTCGTGCGTGCTCGGCTCGATGAACGGCTATGTGCTCTCCAAGTGGAAGTTTCGCGGCGCGGACGCGCTCTTCACCGCGATTTTGTTCGGCATGTTCATTCCGTACCAGAGCATTCTGATTCCGCTCGTGCAGCTTTTGCAGCGAATGGGCCTCTACGGCACGATCAGCGGGCTGATCCTGACGCATGTGGTCTACGGCATTCCGATCGTGACGCTGATCTTTCGCAACTACTACGTGCAGGTACCCACCGAGCTAGTCGAGGCGGGCAAGATCGACGGCGCAAACTTCTTCGGCATCTACCGCCATATTATGTTCCCGCTGTCGATTCCGGGCTTTGTGGTCGTCGCGATCTGGCAGGTGACGGCGATCTGGAACGAGTTTTTGTTTGGGCTGATCATCACCAACGCGCCTGAAAAGCGGGTTGTCACCGTCGCGCTGCAAAATATCGCGGGCAGCCAGATCACCTTCTGGAATATTCAGATGGCGGGCGCGCTGCTGGTGGCGCTGCCGACGCTGCTGGTCTATATCTTCCTGGGACGCTACTTCCTGCGCGGGCTGCTGGCAGGCTCGGTCAAGGGGTGAGCTAAGGGCCGCGAGGCCGGGGGCTGGGGGTGTCCCCCAGCATCTCTTCTCTCCTCATAGCTCTGGGGAGAACGATGGGGAAGCACAAAGAACAATGGGAGAACCGAGAACGAAAGGAGAAGGTTCTCCCCCTCTCCCACTACATAGGAGAGGGGGCCGGGGGTGAGGGCCTGGGCCGAGAACAAACGAGCAAGCGAACAAACGAACACGGCTTAGCTCCCTTGTTCGCTTGTTCGCTTGTTCTATCTGTTAATCGCCTGTTCCCCGCCCGCTAGAACCCGTACAGCTCGCCGTACTTCGCGCGCAGGTAGCCCAGGTATGGCTCGGTGCTCAGCGGCCCGCCGGTGATGCGCTCCACCAGCTCCGACGCCGTGAACTTGCGACCATGACGGTACAGGTTTTCCTTGAGCCAGCCGTGCAGCGTGCCGAACTCTCCGGCCTCGATCTGGCTCGGAATCTCAGGATGCGCCTTGGTTGCGGCCTCCATGAACTGCGCGCTGAGGATATTGCCCAGCGTGTAGCCCTGGAACTGGCCGCCGATTGCGTCGCTGAACCAGTGCATGTCCTGAAGCACGCCGTCGCGATCGTCCGTGGGCGTGATGCCAATATCCGAGGTGAAGCGTTCGCGCCAGGCGTCAGGCAGATCGCGCACCTCCAGCCTGCCATCGAGCAGATCCAGCTCGAAGTCGAAGCGCATGATCACATGCAGATTGTACGTGACCTCGTCGGCGTCGGTACGGATCAGCGAGCGCTCGACTTTGTTGATCGCGCGGTAGAAGGTGTCGAGCGAGACGGAGCCAAGCTGCTGCGGGAAGGCCGCCTGAAGCCTGGGATAGAAGAAGCGCCAGAAGCCCCGGCTGCGCCCGACGAGATTCTCCCACAGCCGCGACTGTGACTCGTGCACGCCGCTTGTCGCGCCGCGTGCCAGGGGCGTCCCCTCGAAGTCCATCGCGATGCCCTGCTCGTACATCGCATGGCCCGACTCGTGGATCGTGCTAAACAGCCCTTCGCGCAGATCGTTCTCTTTGAAGCGCGTCGTGATGCGGACATCGCCCAGCGAGAACTTCGTCATGAACGGGTGATGGGTCTTGTCCTGCCGTCCGCGCTCGAAGTCGTAGCCCAGGCGCTCGATCACATCCAGGCCAAAGGCCATCTGCTCGGCCTCAGGGAAGCTCTGGAGCAGGCAGGACTCGTCGGCGGGCGGCTGCTCGGTGATCGCCTGGACCAGCGGCACAAGCTGATCGCGCAGGCTGGAAAAGAGCGTGCGGATCGACGCGGCGGTCATGCCGTAGTCGGCGTCGGCGATCAGCGGATCGGCCATGTGCTCATAGCCGGGAAAGAAATCGGCCATCTGTCGG
>DASUTC010000096.1 GCA_036374795.1 Herpetosiphonaceae bacterium | reverse complement strand
TCACTGTTACGATGTCGACTCTCACGCTGATCGATGTACATCTCGCGGCGCGCTGCTGCCGCGCGCTGCTTCGGATCAGCAAGGGTACACGCGGCAACCCTGAGCGTATCGAAAGTCCAGCAGCCAACTTCAGCCAGCCCGCTGGCTGTGCCGCAATCCGGGGCTACTCTGCGCTCGTGCAACTTCTCACCCCGGACATCCGCCGCCCCGCGCAGCAGGCCACGATCGTGCCAGCGCAGGCCTCGGCTCGGCGAGCATAGGTAAGTCAGACGATGTTCCTAGACAATGTCCATTTATAGATAGTGAACTATAGATTTCGGGTGGCTGGTGAGGCTCACCTCCCCCAAGGAGTGCTCACATGCCTGACTATCAGGACGAAACCGGCATCGCGATTATTGGCATGGCCGGAGCCTTTCCCGGCGCGAAGACCCTGGAGCAGTTCTGGGACAACCTGCGCTCCGGCGTCGAGTCGATCGCCCAACTGAGCGATGCCGAGCTACTGGCTCGCGGCGCTGATCCGGTGGCGCTTCAGGACCCACGCTATGTCAAAGCCGCCGCCATGCTCGACGGCATCGAAGAGTTCGATGCGACCTTCTTCGGCATGACCCGTCGCGAGGCGGAGATCACGGACCCGCAGCAGCGCATCTTTCTAGAGCGCGCATGGGAGGCCCTTGAGCACGCCGGATACAACCCCGAACGCTTCCCCGGCACGATCGGCGTCTACGGCGGCGGCAGCACCAACACCTATCTGCTGTTCAATCTGCTGGCGCGCCCCGATCTGCTCCAATCCTTCGACCCGGTGCAGATCGATATTACCAACGCGGGCGATCACCTGACCACGCGCGTCTCGTATAAGCTTAACCTGCGCGGCCCCAGCCATCTGATCCAGAGCGCCTGCTCGACCTCGCTGGTAGCGGTGCATGTCGCATGCCAGGGGCTGCTTAACTATGAGTGCGACCTGGCATTGGCGGGCGGCGTCTCGATCAACGCCCAGCAGCGGCTCGGCTATCAATACCTGGAAGGCGGGATCGTCTCGCCCGACGGCCACTGCCGTGCCTTCGACGCCAGTGCGCAGGGCACGATCTTCGGCAGCGGCGTCGGCATCGTCGTGCTCAAGCGCATGGCCGACGCGCTGGCGGACGGCGATACGATCCATGCAGTGATTCGCGGCTCGGCGATCAACAACGACGGCGCACTCAAAGTGGGCTACACCGCGCCGAGCGTCCACGGCCAGGCCGAGGTGATCAGCGAGGCGCTGAGCTTCGCGAACCTCGACCCGACGACGATCTCCTACATCGAGGCGCACGGCACCGGCACCGCGCTGGGCGATCCGATCGAGATCCAGGCGCTAACCAAGGCCTTTCGCGCCACCACCGACGCCAGCGGCTTTTGCGCGGTCGGCTCGGTCAAGAGCAACATCGGCCACCTGGGCGCTGCCGCCGGCGTCGCCAGCCTGATCAAAGCCGTCCAGGCGCTCAAGCATCGCGAAATGCCGCCGACGCTGCATGTCACGCAGCCCAACCCGGCGATCGATTGGGCGGGCAGCCCCTTTTATGTCAACACCCGACTTCAGCCGTGGCCCGCCGGTGACGCGCCCCGGCGGGCGGGCATCAGCTCGTTTGGCGTAGGCGGCACCAATGCGCACGTGATCCTCGAAGAAGCGCCCGCTCAGGAGCCGACCAGCCCGTCGCGACCCTGGCAGGTGCTCGTGATCTCGGCCAAAACGCCCGGCGCGCTGGAGCTGGCGACCGAAAATCTGTCGCAGTATTTCCGCCAGCAGCCAGCAGCCGATCTGGCCGACATCGCCTACACGCTCCAGCTTGGACGGACCAGCTTTCCCTACCGTGGTATGCTGGTCTGCCGCGACAGCGCCGACGCGCTGGCAACCCTGGAGCGGCTCGATCCACAGCGAGTCTTTCGCGCCTTCGAGGAGCGCAGCGACCGGCCTGTAATCTTTCTGCTTCCCGGCCAGGGCGCGCAATATGTCAACATGGGCCGTGAGCTGTACGAGCACGAGCCGGTCTTCCGCGCCGCCCTCGACCGCTGCTGCGATCTGCTCCTGCCGCACCTCGGCCGCGACCTGCGCCGCCTCCTCTATCCGACACCCGCCGACGCCGCCAGCACCGCCCAGCAGATCGATCAGACGCAGATCACCCAGCCCGCGCTCTTCGTGGTCGCGTATGCCCTCGCCCAGCTCTGGATCGCCTGGGGCGTGCAGCCTGCGGCAATGGTCGGCCACTCGATCGGCGAGTACGTGGCCGCCACCCTCGCGGGCGTGTTCCGCCTGGAAGACGCGCTCGCGCTCGTCGCCGCGCGCGGACGGCTGATGCAAGCCCTGCCCCCCGGCGCGATGCTCGCCGTGCCGCTGCCCGCCCCCGCCGTGCAGCCCTGGCTCGGCCGCGATCTCGCGCTGGCCGCGATCAACGGCCCCGCACAGTGCGTCGTCTCCGGTCCCACCGAGGCCGTCGCCGCGCTCGAAGCGCAGTTGCGGGCGCAGGGCAGCGACGTGCGGCGGCTGCCCACCTCGCACGCCTTCCACTCGGCGATGCTCGACCCGATGCTGGACGCCTTCACCGCCGAGGTCAGCCGCGTGGGGCTCGCAGCGCCGCTGATCCCGTTCGTCTCCAACGTGACCGGCGCCTGGATCACCGCCGAGGAGGCGACCAGCCCGCGCTACTGGGCACACCACCTGCGGCAGACCGTGCGCTTCGGCGATGGCCTGCACACGGTGCTTCAAGAGCCGGACGCGATCGTCTTGGAAGTCGGGCCAGGGCAGGCCCTCAGCCGACTGGCGCGGCGGCATCCGGCGTACAGCCGCAAGCACACCGCGCTGCCTTCGCTGCCCTCGGCGCGCGAGCAGGAGTCCGATCTGGCGTTCATGCTGACGACTCTGGGCAAGCTCTGGCTGGGCGGCGCAGCCGTCGATTGGGCCGGACTGTATAAGGACGAGCGTCGTCGCCGGGTGTCGCTACCGACCTATCCGTTCGAGCGGCAGCGCTACTGGATCGAGCCGCTGCCCGGCACAGCGCAGATGCCGAAGATCGCGGTGGAGTGCGCGCCCGCAGCGCTGCCGACACAGGAGGAGCAGCCGGAGCCTACGCCCGTCGCGATCCGCCCCGACATCGCGACCGCCTACGTCGCGCCGCGCAACGAGATCGAGCAGCGGGTGGCGGCGATCTGGCAGGAGATGCTCGGCATCGAGCACCTGGGCGTCTACGACAACTTCTTCGAGCTAGGCGGTCACTCGCTGCTTGGCCTTCAGGTCATCTCGCAGCTCCGCGACGCTTTCCAGATCGATCTGCCGCTCGAAGCCTTCTTCCAGCAGCCGACCGTCGCCGGACTGGCCGAGGCGATTGCCGCTGAGCAGCCGGAGCCGGAGGAACTGGACGAGATCGCCCGGATTCTGGCCGAGGTCGAGGGCCTTGAGCTGGATCAGCTCTCCGCCGAGCTGATGGCCGTCTGGATCACTGAGCCAGCCGAGCTGGCCGCCCCACCTGCGCCGGTTGTGCATGAGTTCGTGGAGCTGCCGAGCGCGCCGATCCTGCCGATCGAGCCGCCGCGTGTGACGACCAACGGCAGGCGCGCGCTGCTACCGCCGAGCGTCGAGCAGCCGATGCAGTTCAGCCTGTGCTACTTCTCCAGCGACGAGGCCGTGCTGACCGACGATAAGTACCGGCTGCTGCTCGAAGGCGCGAAGCTGGCCGACCAGTACGGCCTGACCGCGATCTGGACACCGGAGCGTCACTTCCATCACTTCGGCGGGCTGTATCCCAACCCGGCCACGCTCGGCGCGGCGCTGGCGGTGGCGACCGAGCGCGTGCAGATCCGGGCCGGCAGCGTCGTGCTGCCGCTGCACCATCCGATCCGCATCGCCGAGGAATGGTCGCTGGTCGATAATCTCTCCAAGGGGCGCACCGGCGTTGCCTTCGCCTCAGGCTGGCACGCCGACGACTTCGTCTTCTTCCCTGAGCACTACGCCGAGCGCAAAAAGCTGACCGTCGAGGGCATTCGGACGATCCGGCAGCTCTGGCGCGGCGAGCCGATCCTGGTGCGTGGCGGCGGCGGCAACGAGATCCCGGTGCGGCTCTTCCCCAGGCCGATCCAGCCGACGCTGCCGATGTGGCTTACCGCCGCGAATAGCCCGGAGACGTTTGTGCGCGCAGGCGAGCTTGGCCTCAACGTGCTGACCTCGGTGGTCGAGCTAACCTTAGAGCAGTTGGAGGAGCGTATCGCGCTCTACCGCGCGACGCTGGCCGAGCACGGGCACGATCCGCAGCAGGGCCATGTGACGGTGATGCTGCATACATTCATCGGCGAGGACGACGACGAGGTCAAAGAGATCGTGCGCGAGCCGTTCTCGAACTACCTGCGGACCCACGGCTCGCTGCTGCGCAATCTGGCCCGCAGCCTGAACCTGAAGATCAACCTCGACAATATCTCCGCCGCCGACGAGCGCACGCTGGTCGGGTTTGCCTTCGAGCGCTACTTCGAGCAGGCCTCGCTCTTCGGCACGCCGGAGAAATGTATTCCGATCATCGACCGGCTTCAGGCGATCGGCGCGAACGAGATCGCCTGTCTGATCGACTTCGGCGTCGCGACCGACACGGTGCTGGCGAGCCTGCGGCACCTGAACGATCTGCGCGGCTACTATGCTATTCGTGCCAAGGCGAGCGCGCTCGCTATGCTGAGCTAAAAGGTGAGCACATGAACGATCTATCGAAGCGGATAGCGGCGCTCTCGCCGGAGCAGCGGGCGGTCTTTGAGCAGCGACTCAAGCAGCGCGGCCTGAGCGCCCCGACGGTCCAGGTCATCCCCCGGCGCTCGACGAGTGACGAGATCCCGCTCTCCTTCGGGCAGCAGCGGTTCTGGTTCCTCAACCAGCTCGATCCCGAAAGCCCGGCCTACAACGCGCCGTCGGCGGTGCGGCTCAGCGGCCC
>DASUTC010000095.1 GCA_036374795.1 Herpetosiphonaceae bacterium | reverse complement strand
CGGAAGGCGGGAAAGTGGGCAACCGTCCGATGGGCCGATAAGCCAGCGCATATCGGTTTGGAATTTCGCGGCCAGAGCCGAGGAACCGTCATTACACCAACCGAGGGCAGACATGCCTTTGTGCGGCTGGCAGGCGCAGGCAAGCTGGACGCGCTCCGCATCCGCTACCACCGCCCGATCCCAGAGGGTGCCGAGATCAAGCAGGTCCACATCACCCGCGCCGCTGATGGCTGGTATATCTCGTTCGCTTGCCTCATTCCTGCGCCTGCTCCGCTGCCGCCTGCGCCGAAAGACATCAACGGCGTCGACCTCGGCTGCATCCATGAGGGTGATCGGCAGCGGGTAGCGGTCGTGGACGATGGGCGGATCTATCGCAGCACGAGCGGGTTGAAACGCAATGCGAAACGGCTTGCCACGTTGGAAAAACTCGTGAGCAATCGTCGGGTACGGGGAACTGCCAAATGTGCTAATCCCAAGAGCAAGCGCACGGCCAGGCGCGCGTGGGCCGGAATCGCCCGGCCCAGCCCGATCCGGGGCGGACGCGGGGACCAGCGCGCGACGATCGGGGCCATTCGCCGCGTCAGACCAGGGCCGGGAGCGAAAGCGGACGGGCGGCGGGCGGCGGCCACGCGAGCGACGCCGTGGGACCGATTCTCGGCGTTATGTTGTGTCCCACCGCCGATTCTGCGTCCTTATGTTTAGCCCCACCCTCCTATGTCGGGGCGCTGCCGCTGTTCCCAAATAACAGCTTATCGCCTTGCGCCCACCCCGAAGTCGTAAACCCCTGTGTCGGGGCGCTGCCGCTGTTCCGGCTGGTACTACTGCTTTAGCGGGATCAATCGCGATGTCGCAAACCCCTGTGTCGGGGCGCTGCCGATGATCCGGTCCGCTGGGCAAGCGCGTGGCTCAGGTCGCGGATCGTCGCAAACCCCTGTGTCGGGGCGCTGCCGATGATCCCGGGTTATGTCGTCTCTGCTGGCCACTGGCCGTGACGGTCGCAAACCCCTGTGTCGGGGCGCTGCCGATGATCCAACTATACAAAGATGAGTATCTGTTGGCGGTGGAGGTCGCAAACCCCTGTGTCGGGGCGCTGCCGATGATCCGGCTGCTTCACCAGCGCGAGCAGCCATGTTGCGATCGTCGCAAACCCCTGTGTCGGGGCGCTGCCGATGATCCTCACAGAACCTCACGGTCATCGAGCACTTTGCCGATTGTCGCAAACCCCTGTGTCGGGGCGCTGCCGATGAT
>DASUTC010000094.1 GCA_036374795.1 Herpetosiphonaceae bacterium | reverse complement strand
CCGACAGCACGCTGGTGCACCAGGATCTTGGCTCGAACGTCGCGGCGCATGTGATCCAGACCAAGGGTGACTACGCCGCCGCCCGCGCGCAGGCCGATCTGATCGTCGCGCGGCGCATGCTCTACGATCGCGGCACGGCAGCGCCGATGGAAGGCCGGGGCGTCGTCGCGCACTACGAGCCGCTGGCGCGCCAGCTTACCGTGTGGGATTCGACCCAGGCTCCGATTCCGATTCGCAATGGGCTGGCGCGGATGCTGGGCCTCTCGGAGCGGCAGGTGCGGGTGATCGCCCGCTTTGTCGGCGGCGGCTTCGGACCCAAGATCATGATGTTCTACCCTGAGGAGACGCTGGTGCCGTGGGCCGCGATGCGCCTTGAGCGTCCGATCAAATGGATCGAGGACCGGCTGGAGAATTTTCTCGCCATGACCCACGAGCGCGGCCAGGTCCACGACGCCGAGATCGCGCTGACCCGCGACGGCAAGATCCTGGGCGTCAAAGATGTGTTTCTTCACGACACCGGCGCGTACGATCCCTACGGCCTGACCGTGCCGCTCAACACGCAGTGTACGCTGCTGGGGCCGTACGTCGTGCCGCACTACTACACCGAGTTCAAGGCGATCTTTACCAACAAAATGATCGTGACGCCCTATCGCGGCGCTGGCCGCCAGCATGGCGTGTTCGTGATCGAGCGGCTGCTGGACATCGCCGCCAGAGAGCTGGGCATCGATCCGCTTGAGCTGCGCCGCCGCAACCTGATCCCGCCCGACCAGTTTCCGTGGTGCAATGAGATTATCTTTCAGGACTTTACCAAGCTGACCTACGACAGCGGCAACTATGAGCCGGTGCTCGACAAAGCGAAGCAGATGATCGGCTGGGACGAGTTTCGCCGGAGCGAAGGGCCGCGCCTGCGCGCCGAGGGCAGGCTGGTCGGGATCGGGCTGGTGCTCTACGTCGAGGGCACCGGCATCGGGCCGTACGAGGGCGCGCGCGTGCAGGTCGAGGCGACCGGCAAGATCACGGTGGCGACGGGAGTCGGGACGCAGGGGCAGGGTCACTACACGGTCTTCGCGCAGATCGCCGCCGACGCGCTGGGCGTGCCGATCGAGCAGGTGCTCGTCTCGACGGGCGATACCGCGCAGTTCAACTGGGGCACTGGCACCTTCGCCAGCCGGGGCGCGACCGTCGCGGGCGCTGCGGTTCATGCTGCCGCCCAGCAGGTGCGCCAGAAAGCGCTGCGGCTGGCGGCGGAGGAGCTGGAGGCGGCGGCGGAGGACATCGAGCTGGTGGACGGCTACGCCCAGGTGCGCGGCGCTCCCGAAGCGCGGATCAGCCTCGCCACGCTGGCGGCGCGGGCCAACCCACTGCGCGGCGCGGTCCAGCCCGGCACCGAGCCCGGCCTGGAGGCCACGGCCTACTTCGGCCCGCCAATGGGCGCGACCGCCAGCGGCGCGCACGCGATGATCGTCGAGGTCGATCCCGACAGCTTCAACCTGAAGATCCATCGCTATGTGGTCGTCCACGACTGTGGCACGGTGATCAACCCGCTGATCCTTGAGGGCCAGGTTCACGGCGGCGTCGCGCAGGGCATCGGCAACGCCTTCTACGAGCAGTTGCTCTACGACGAGAGCGGTCAACTGCTCAACGCCTCGTTCATGGACTACCTGCTGCCGACCGCAACGGACGTGCCGCGTATCGACATCGGACACGAGGAAACGCCATCGCCGCTCAACCCGCTGGGCGTCAAAGGCGCGGGCGAGGCAGGCGCGATTCCGGTCGGGCCGCTCTACGCGCAGGCGCTGGAAGACGCGCTGGCCGGTAGCGGCATCGAGATTCTGGAGATTCCGCTCAGTCCCAGCAAGCTGTGGGAGCTGGTGCAGCAGGCTCGTCAGCAGGTGGGAGCGTGAGATGGATCTGACCGCGCTGACGCTGAAGCAGGCCGCCGATCTGATTGCCCGCCGCGCCGTCTCGCCCGTGGAGCTGACGGAGGCGCATCTCGATCGGATCGCGCGGCTCGATCCCCAGGTGCACAGCTTTATCACCGTCACGGGCGAGGCAGCGCTTGAGCAGGCGCGGCAGGCCCAGGCCGAGATCGGGCGCGGCGCGTATCGCGGGCCGCTGCATGGCCTGCCGCTGGCGATCAAAGATCTCTTCGAGACGCGCGGCGTGCGCACTACCGCCGGATCGAAGCATCTGGCCGCGTACATCTCCACCGCCGATAGCGCCGTAGTGGAGCGGCTGCGCGCCGCCGGGGCGATCCTGCTCGGCAAGCTGAATATGCACGAGTGGGCGATGAGCGTGACCTCGATTAATCCGCACTGGGGTACCTGCCGCAATCCGTGGAGCCGCGAGCATATCGCGGGCGGCTCGTCGGGCGGATCGGGCGCGGCGCTGAGCGCGCGGCTCTGCCTGGGCGCGCTCGGCAGCGATACCGGCGGCTCGATCCGCATTCCCGCCTCCTTCTGCGGCGTGGTCGGCCTCAAGCCAACCTTTGGGCGCGTCAGCATGCGCGGCGGGCTGCCGCTAAGCTGGAACCTGGACCACGCCGGGCCGATGGGGCGGCGGGTGCGTGACGTGGCGCTGCTGCTCCAGACGCTCGCGGGTGACGATCCCGGCGATCCGGCTTCGCTCGATATGCCCGCCGAGGACTACACGGCGCGGCTTGAGGCGGGCGTCCGGGGCTGGCGCGTGGCGCTGGCGCTGGATGGCTTTACCTCGGCCTCAAAGCCCGTCGATCCCGCTGTGGCCCAGGCGGTACGGCGCGCGGCTCAGGTCTTCGAGCAGCTTGGCGCGCAGGTACGCGAGATCGCGCTGCCGGAGGCGCAGGCCGCCACCCGGTCGACGCTCAACATGATCGTGGGCGACGCAGCGGCCTACCATCGGGAGCGCTTGCAGGAGCAGCCCGACGACTTCGGCGCGGATGTGCTTGAGGCGCTCCAGAGCGGCGCGAAGCTCACGGCGGTCGAGTATGCGCTTGCGCGGCGGATGCAGGCCACGTTTCGCCGGGAGATCGAGCGTCTCTTTGCCGACTACGAGATCCTGCTGACGCCGACGACGCCGGTCGCTGCGCCGTTGATTCACGAGTCGGAGGAGGCTAAATCGACGCGGCCTTCGCTGGTGAGCTTTACCGCGCCATTCAACCTGGCGGGCGTGCCCGCGCTCTCGCTGCCGTGCGGCTTCACCGGCGACAATCTGCCGATCGGCTTGCAGATCGTCGGGCGGGCGTGGGCCGAGGCTGCGGTGCTGCGAGCGGGCGCGGCCTTCGAGCAGGCGACGGAGTGGCATGAGCGGCAGCCGCCGATCTGAGCGTACGAGGCCAATGAACCTGATTAACAGCGCGCCAATCAAGGAGGATGGTCATGGAGGAGCGAACCAACGCCGCGTTTGAACTCAACGAGCACCTGACGGTCGTCGGCAGCAAGCTCAAGCCCGGCGATACCGCGCCCGACTTCACGCTGGAGCGCTTCGATCCTCAGGATGGGGTGATGCAGAGCGTGCGCCTCTCGGACTCGCCGGGAAAGGTCCGGCTGCTCAACGTGGTCAACTCGCTTGACACGCCGGTCTGCCATGTCGAAACGCGCCGCTGGGAAGAGCTGCGTGCCAATCTGCCCGCCGATGTGGTCGTCTATACGATCAGCATGGATCTGCCGTTCGCGCAGGCCCGCTGGCACATCGCCGAGAACGTCAACCATCAGTCGCTTTCGGCGCACAAGAGCGAGAAGTTCGGGCAGGACTACGGCGTGCTGATCAAGGAGTGGCGGCTGCTGCAACGGGCTGTCTTCGTGATCGACCGCGAGAATCGGATTGTGTACGCCGATTATGTCGTGGACCAGATGCGCGAGCCGGACTACGAAGCGGCGTGTGCTGCGGCGCGCGATGCTGCCGACTGATCCGGGCGGCAATAATGTCGGTAGGGACCGTGCGTGCGGTGTCGATCGATGCGCGGCTGGATGCGGCACGAGATCCCGGCAGGGTGATCGCGACACACCGCCGCACCTGCACACTCGAAACCGAGGCGGGCACGCTGATCACGCTTGCCGCGCCGGAGCTGGGCAACGGCCCGAACGCGGTGCTCGTCGCGCCGCGTCCGTGGCCGGTCGGCACGCGCTTCACGCCGCTCGATCATGGCCTGCGCTTCGCGGCAGGGCCGTCGCTCGATTGGAGCAAGGCGCGGCGCTGGTCTGCCGCCGACTCCGCCCCTTCCGCCCCGCCGACGATCGACAATGCTGCGGCGCTGGCGACGGCCCTGGAGCGCTATCCGATCGAGCATGGGCTGCTGCCGATCGTGCTTGGCAAAGCGCCGACATCGCCGATGCAGCGCGCGCTGGCCGCACAGGCTGGGCCGTCGATCGCCGCGCTGCCCGCTCCTGATGCGGCGCGCAGCCTGATCGGCCTTGGCCCCGGCGCGACTCCGGCAGGCGACGATCTGCTCGTCGGGCTGCTGCTGACGCTGCACTACGCGCGGCATCCGCAGGCTCAGGCGCTCCGCGAGCTTGCCCGAAGCGCCTACACAACCCGGCTCGGTCGTGCCTTGCTGCACTGGGCTGCGGACGGCCTGGCGCGCGAGCCTACGCTGCTGCTGCTGCGCGACCTTTTTACTCAGCCCGCGCCCGCCTGGCTGGACCGGATCGAAACCGTGCTACACTACGGCGCAAGCTCCGGAGCGGACACGCTCGCCGGGATCATGATCGGGCTGCGTCTGGTGGGCATGGGCGAAGCCGGAAGCGAGCACGGGGGTGTGGGGTGTCCCCCATCGATCTTTTCCTTCCCTAGAGGTTTTGTTAGGAACACTCAAGGATAGCCAGGATGGAGCAACACCTGCTGATCAAGCCCCACTCGTACTACGACTCGGTGACGCTGATGCGCATCAGCCAGCAGATTTCCGCGCTGCGCGGCGTCGAGCAGGCCGTGGTGGTGATGGGCACCGACCACAACAAGGCGCTGCTGGCAGGCGTTGGATTGCTCGCCGACGAGGCCAGCGCCGCGCAGCCCGACGACCTGATCGTCGCGATCCAGGCGCAGGACGCGGCGGCACTCCAGGCGGCGCTCGCAGCCGTCGAGACAACGCTCAGCCGCAGCAATGCGACGAGCAACGAATCCGGCGCACAGCCAGCGCCGCGCACGATTACTGCCGCGCTCAGGCAGTTGCCGGACGCCGATCTCGCGATTATCTCGGTGCCCGGCCCGTTCGCCAAACGCGAGGCGCTGCAAGCGCTGCGCAGCGGCCTGCACGTGATGCTCTTCTCCGATAACGTCGCGCTCGAAGACGAGATCGAGCTAAAGCAGCTTGCGCGCGCTAGCGGCCTGCTCTGCATGGGGCCGGACTGTGGCACGGCGATGCTTGGCGGCGCTGGGCTGTGCTTCGCCAATGTCGTGCGGCGCGGCTCGATCGGCATCGTCAGCGCCTCCGGCACGGGCGCGCAGGAGGTCAGCACGCTGATCGACCGCTACGGCGGCGGCGTGAGCCAGATCATCGGCACCGGCGGGCGCGATCTCTGGCCTGAGGTCGGCGGGCTGATGATGCGCGCGGGCATTGAGCTGCTGGCGCGCGACGACGAAACCGAGACGATCCTGCTGATCTCGAAGCCGCCCCATCCCGATGTGGCGGCGGCGGTGCTCGACGAGCTGCGCGGCTCCGGCAAGCGCGGGCTGGCCTGCTTCCTGGGCTACCGGGGCGACGCGCCCGCTGGCGTCGAGCTGGCGACCAATCTGCGCGATGCGGCGGCGCTGGCCGTTGGACAGGCCGCCATGCCTCAGGATGACACCGCGCTCGGCGAGGTAGCTGTGGCGCTGGCGGCGCAGATTCCGGCCACCGGCACGCGGCTGCGCGGCCTCTTTTCGGGCGGCACGCTCTGCGACGAGGCCAGGCTTGAGCTTGCGCAGATGGGCCTTACCGAGCAGGCCGAGCTGATCGACTATGGCGACGACCAGTACACCGTGGGCCGTCCCCACCCGATGATCGATTTCACGCTGCGGCTGCACAAGCTGCGCGAGGCCGCCGCCGATCCAAGCACGGCGGCTCTGCTGCTGGATGTGGTGCTGGGCCACGGCGCGCATCCCGATCCGGCAGCCGCGCTGGCTCCCGCGCTCAGCGAGATCGCGCAGCCGGTCGTGGTCTACGTCTGCGGCACCGACGCCGATCCGCAGCATCGCAGCCGCCAGGTCGCGCAGTTGCAGGCGGCAGGCGCGGTCGTCGCCGAGTCGAATCTTGAGGCCGCCGGACTGGCCGGGTTGATTTTGAAAGCCAGGGAGGCCACCAGATGATCGCCGAGCCGCGCATTCTGAACATCGGGACATCGCTGTTTGCCGACGCGCTCGCCGCTCAGGGCGCGACCGTCCTGCATGTCGATTGGCAGCCGCCGGGCGGCGGCAATCCCCGGCTGGCAGCGGCGCTGGCGGCGCTGGAGCGGCCCGACGTGGAGCAGGCCAACCGGCAGGCGATCGAGCGGCTGCTTCAGGCCAGGCCGGTGCTCGTCGGGATGGGCATCGCGGGCGAGATCATTCCCGGCATGACGCAGACGACGGTGCTGCACGCGGGACCGCCTATCCAGTGGGATCAGATGTCGGGGCCGCTGCGCGGCGCGGTGATCGGCGGGCTGATCTACGAGGGCCTGGCTCAGTCCGAGGAGGACGCGACGGCGCTGGCGGCGTCGGGGGCGATTCGCTTCGTGCCCTGTCACGAGCGCGCCGCTGTCGGGCCGATGGCCGGGGTGATCACCGCCTCGATGCCGGTCTTTATCGTCGAGAATCGCGCGGCGGGCAATCGCGCCTATGCCACGGTCAACGAGGGCCTGGGCAAGGTGCTGCGCTACGGCGCGTACGCTCCCGACGTGATCGAGAAGCTCAAGTGGATCGCCGAGCGCTTCTACCCGGCGCTGCGCGAGGCGATCGAGCGCTCCGGCGGGCTCGACCTTCAGGCGCTCATCGCGCAGGCGCTACATATGGGCGACGAGTGCCACAATCGCAACCGGGCCGGAACCTCGCTCTTTATCCGCGCGATCACGCCGCATCTGCTGGCAGGCTCCGCCGACCGCGAGACGGTGGCGCGGGCGTTCGCGTTCATCAGCGGCAACGATCATTTCTTCCTCAATCTGTCGATGCCCGCGATGAAGTGCAGCCTCGACGCGGCTCACAATATCCCCCGCTCGACGCTGGTGACGACGATGGCGCGCAACGGCACCGAGTTCGGCATTCGCGTGAGCGGCACCGGCGACCGCTGGTTTACCGCGCCCGCCCAGACGATCAGGGGCCTGTTCTTCCCCGGCTTCACCGAGGCCGACGCCAACCCCGACATCGGCGACTCGGCGATCACCGAGACGGGCGGCATCGGCGGCCTCTGCATGGGCAACGCTCCGGCGATCGTCGGCTTCGTGGGCGGCACGGCGGCGGACGCGCTGCGCTACACGCTGTCGATGTACGAGCTGACGCTGGCGGAGAATCCGGCCTTTACGCTGCCCGCGCTCAACTTCCGGGGCGCTCCCACCGGCATCGACGTGCGGCGCGTGGTCGAGACGGGCATCCTGCCAATCATCAATACCGGCATCGCCCATCGCGAGCCAGGCATCGGGATGGTCGGCGCTGGTCTGGTGCATCCGCCCCGCGAGTGCTTCGAGCAGGCGCTGCTGGCGCTGGTAGAAGAGCAAAGGCCGTGAGGCCGGGGCGGGTAGCCCCACCGTCTCCTTCTCCTCCTCTCTCACTGTGGTAAGAGAGAGGGGTGAGGGCTTGCAAAACTCAAACCAAGGAGCTGATAGCATGGCGCTGAAACTGTACGATCTGAGCATTCCAACCGGGATCGCCACGCCGGCCTGGCCGAGCTACGAGCCGCTGCAAGTCCACTACTTCAAGCGGCTGAGCTTCAACGGCGCGAACGGGCAGATCATCCGCTCCTCGAACCACGTCGGCACGCACCTCGACGGCCAGTGCCACTTCGTCACCGGAGGCCAGGACATCGCCTCGATCTCGCTGGAGCGGCTCTACGGCCCCGGCGTGATCGTCGATCTCTCCGATATGGCCGAGGACTACGGGATCTACACGTCGAAAGACATCGAGGCGCGCGTCGAGGTGCGCGAGGACGATATTCTCTTCATCTACACCGGCTACTCGCGCTACGGCTGGGATCAGCCCGACGCCGACGAGCAGCGCTATATGCTGCGCCATCCCGGCCCGACCCGCGAGTTCTGGGAGTGGTGCCTGAAGAAGCGGCTCAAGCTGCTGGGCGTCGACTGTGGCTCGCAGGATCATCCGTTCAACACCAAGATCCGCGACTGGCGGCCCGATGAGGCGCGCAAAGCCGATGCCTACCTGCGCGAGAAGCACGGCAGGAGCCTGGAAGAGATCTTCCCGACCGAGGATTACCAGGGCATGCACTTCAAGCTCTTCCCGTCGGGGATCATCCATGTAGAGTGCCTGGGCGGCGAGATCGGCAGGCTGCTCAACCAGCGCACCACGATCGGCGTGTTTCCGTGGAAGTTCAAGGACGGCGAGGCTGCCTTCTGCCGGGTGGTCGCGTTTCACGAGGAATAGGCCACGCGCCGATGTCCGGTCAAGCAAGGAGCCGCACCCTGATGACGGGTGCGGCTCGCCGTGTGGAGGATGAGGAGAACTGTTAATTGAACAATGGCAGAGAACACATAAACAGCGCCTCCCTCACCTATATAAGCGCAGTACGGATCGTAAAGGTTACGGCCTGCACCAAAATCATGTCAAAATCCGATTAACTTCGTCGGGGCGCATGCAATGATACGCCCCGACAAGCGATCGAAGCGCTTGATTGCTGGCACGGCCACGGCTGCGGCAACCCCGGCCCGACACCTAGCGCTTCTTGCGGCTCGCCAGCGACGCCTTGAGCAGATCGCGGTTGAGCATGGCGATAAAGTCCATGCTGATCTCCTTGGGACAGACCGACGAGCACTCGCCGATGTTGGTGCAGCCGCCGAAGCCCTCGGAGTCCATTCGCTCCACCATGTTCAGCACGCGGCTGTGACGCTCCGGCTGGCCCTGCGGCAGCAGGTTGAGATGGGCCACCTTGGCGGCGGTGAAGAGCATCGCCGAGGCGTTGGGACAGGCCGCCACACACGCGCCGCATGCGATACACGCGGCGGCATCCATCGCCAGATCCGCATTCTCCTTGGGCACCGGGATCGAGTTCCCTTCGGGCGCGCTGCCGGTCGAGACTGAGATATACCCGCCCGACTCGATGATCCGGTCGAACGAGCCGCGATCGACGACCAGATCTTTGATCACCGGGAAGGGCCTGGCCCGCCACGGCTCGATGTAGATCGTATCGCCGTCCTTGAAGTGCCGCATATGAAGCTGGCAGGTCGTCGTCGCCCGCTCCGGGCCGTGCGCCACGCCGTTGATCATCAGGCCGCACATGCCGCAGATCCCCTCGCGGCAATCGTGATCGAACGCGATCGGCTCCTCGCCTTTGGCGATCAACTCCTCGTTGATCACGTCCAACATCTCAAGGAACGACATGTCCGGGCTAATATCGCGCGCATCGTACTTGACGAAGCGGCCCTCGGACTTTGCGTTCTTTTGACGCCATACATGTAGTGTCAGGTTCATCTATTTCGCTCCCGCGAACGAGTTCAAAGTTCAAGGTTTTGAGTTCAAAGTTCAAAGTTCAAGGTTTCCCTTTGTGCGCCGGGTGCCATGCCCAGAGGGCACCCGCATGGCACCCGGTTCTTTGTTCTTTGTTTGGTTCTCGCCCCTTTGTTCCTTTGTTCCCTTGATCCCTTGTTCTTTGTTCGTTACTTATAGCTCCGCTGCGCCAGATGGACGTACTCGAAGTTAAGCGGCTCGCGGTGCAGCACGGGCGCTTTGCCAACGCCGTTGAACTCCCAGGCCGCGACGTAGGAGAAGTGCTCGTCGTCGCGCAGCGCCTCACCTTCGGGCGTCTGGCTTTCCTCGCGGAAGTGCCCGCCGCACGACTCGGTCCGATGGAGCGCGTCCAGACACATCAGCTCGGCCAGCTCCATGAAGTCGGCCACCCGTCCGGCCTTCTCCAGCGATTGGTTTAGCTCGTTGCCGTCGCCGGGCACCTTGACGTTCTCCCAGAACTCGGCCCGAATTTCCGGGATCTTCGCCAGCGCCTCGCGCAAGCCCTGATCGTTGCGCGCCATGCCGCACTTATCCCACATCAGTTGACCTAGCTCACGGTGAAACGAGTCGACGGTGCGCTTGCCGTTGATGCTCAGCAGCCGCTCGGTCCGGCTTGTCACATCGTGGAGCACCTCGTTGAACGCGGGATGCGTCGCGCTGATCTGGCCGGGCGTCACCTTCGTCAGATAATCGCCGATGGTGTAGGGCAGCACAAAGTAGCCGTCGGCCAGGCCCTGCATCAGCGCGCTCGCGCCCAGCCGATTCGCGCCGTGGTCGGAGAAGTTGGCCTCGCCGATCACGAACAGGCCGGGGATCGTGCTCATCAGGTTGTAGTCTACCCACAGGCCGCCCATCGTGTAGTGGATCGCGGGATAGATGCGCATCGGCACCTCGTACGGATTCTCGGCGGTGATGCGCTCGTACATATCGAACAGGTTGCCGTAGCGCTCGCGGATCACGCTTGTGCCCAGGCGCTTGATCGCGTCGCCGAAGTCGAGATAGACGCCGAGGCCGCCCGGCCCCACGCCCCGCCCTTCGTCGCAGACGGCCTTGGCATTGCGCGAGGCCACGTCGCGCGGCACCAGATTGCCGAAGCTGGGATACCTGCGCTCCAGGTAGTAGTCGCGCTCCTCCTCCGGGATCTGCTCCGGCGGACGCTGATCGCCCGCCTGCTTGGGCACCCAGATCCGCCCGTCGTTCCGCAGCGACTCGCTCATCAGCGTGAGCTTGGACTGGTACTCGCCATGCACCGGGATACACGTCGGGTGGATCTGCGTGAAGCACGGATTGCCGAAGAACGCGCCTTTGCGATGCGCGCGCCAGATCGCCGTCGTATTACAGCCCTTGGCGTTGGTCGAAAGATAGAACACATTGCCGTAGCCGCCGGTCGCCAGCACCACCGCGTCGCCGACATGCGTCTCGATCGTGCCCGTCACCATGTCGCGGGTGACAATCCCCTGCGCGCGGCCATCGACCACGACCAGATCAAGCATCTCGGTGCGCGGAAACATCTTGACCTTGCCCGCCTCGATCTGACGGCAGAGCGCCTGGTACGCGCCCAGCAAAAGCTGCTGGCCGGTCTGGCCGCGCGCGTAGAACGTGCGCGAAACCTGTGCGCCGCCAAACGAGCGGTTGTCGAGGTAGCCGCTGTACTCGCGGGCAAAGGGCACGCCCTGCGCCACACACTGATCGATGATGTTGACGCTGATCTGCGCCAGACGATAGACGTTCGCCTCACGCGAGCGGTAGTCTCCGCCCTTGACGGTATCGTAGAACAGCCGATAGATGCTATCGCCGTCGTTTCGGTAGTTTTTCGCGGCGTTGATGCCGCCCTGCGCCGCGATACTGTGCGCGCGGCGCGGGCTATCCTGGTAGCAGAAGCTCTTGACGTTGTAGCCCAGCTCGGCCAGCGACGCCGCGGCGGATGCGCCCGCAAGGCCGGTGCCCACGACGATCACGGTGTACTTGCGCTTGTTGGCCGGATTGACCAGCTTCATCTCGAAGCGATGCGTATCCCATTTCTCGGCGATCGGCCCCGCCGGAATGCGCGCGTTCAGCACGCTCTCGCCGAACGGCTGCCCGCGCCGAGTCCCGGTATCGACAGCCGGAGCCGTTGTTGTATCGATTGCCATGACTATCCTTCTCCCAAGCTAGCGCAGAATGCCGGTCAGCACGGCGATCGGGATCGAAATATTGCCCAGAACGACCGCCAGCGCCGTGACCATCGCCAGACCGCGCAGCAGGCTGTTAAACTTGACGCTGTTCAGGCCTAGCGTCTGGAACATGCTCCACACGCCGTGGTACAGGTGCAGCCCGACCGCGCCCATCGCGACGATGTAAAAGAGCGATACCAGCGGATTCCGAAATCCGTTCACGACGTTGGCATAGACCTGAAAGCCGTTGTTGGGATCTTCGTGAAGATACTGGCCCGCGGCAAAGCCCACCTGGCCCAGCGTGAGGTGCAGAATATGGTAGATGATGAACAGCAGCACGATGACGCCGCCCCAGCGCATTGTGCGCGATGCATACGTGGCCTGCACAGGCTTGTGGACGGCGTAGCGCTGCGGACGGCTGGCCCGATCCTGTATCGTCAGTTGGGTTGCCGCCGTAATATGCAGCACAACCGAAACCAGCAGCACGATGCGAGCGACCCAGAGCAGCGCCTCGCGCGGGAAGAGCGGCTCGCCGACATCGCGCAGAAAGCCAGCATAGGCATTGATCGCCTCAGCGCCCAGAAACACCTTGAGATTGCCGACCATATGCGCGACGACAAAGCCGACCAGAATGATTCCTGTGACGGCCATCACAACTTTTTTGCCAATCGACGTTCGATATAGCGTGAGTGCCGAAACCATCGTTTCTTCCTTTGTACTAGGCGAACGAACAAGACCCACCATGCCGATGAATCGATACCGGCGCAGCGGCGCATGCACGTCGCTGGTAGCACTATACTATGTGAATCGTGATCACAGATTGTCGGGAACACAGGGCGAGCGGCTGCGCTATCCGTTCTGGTGTGGTGGCCGATCCAGCAGCGCGTGGCCCGCATTCTTAGCCACAATCACTTATGTGAAGTTGAACGGCACATCGATAATTATACTCCACTGCTCCACAGCGAACAAACCGCACAGCGCCCTAAGGTATACGCTGTAGATGGCAAAATGCGCTCTCCGATGGTAACGCCAGCGAGTAACAAATCAGTTCGTTGATGAAGCAGAACACAGGACAAAGAACAGAGGGGAGAGCCAGTAGGAGAGGGGCCGGAGGCTAAGGCCGCAATGCCACACGCGAAACTTAAAAAAACGATGGAACGTCTCCGTGCTAGACGTTCCATCACATCATCTTTTTAGTTCTCATTGTGGAGCGTCTCCGTGCCAGACACTCCGGCGTAGAACTCCTCCTGTTGGTGTGCGAGAAACTGATGATGGGTTTCTCACAGCGCTAAACATGCATCATCCACGTAATCGCCCTGGCGGACTCTTCCGATCAACCGCCACGATCACCGGATCGCTGATCCGCTCCTGAGTCTCGATGCTGCAACCGACGATGCGCTTGCTCGCATCTTCCTCATCCAGGTAACACAGACCAAAGATGGGGGGTGATCTTGCTGTCTTGGGTGTCGCGTATGCTCAGTAGACCTCCTGCAAGACTGTAAGTGCCTACTCAAACCGACATCTGTATTAAAGCAAAGATCCCGTGTCAGGGTAAGGTTTAAGCGGTACAATAGAGCGATACAGTAGCGATACATCTTTACCATGCGACCGATCACAGCGTAGACAGAAGCTTGAACCTGAAGCACCCGTGAACTTCCCTCGCAGGGTGTCACCCCTATCAGCGCGGAGGCGCGATGCAAGGGCCAATCTCATTCGGTCGCTGGCTGAAACAGCGGCGCAAAGCTCTTGAACTTACCCAGGATGACCTGGCCCGGCTGGTGAACTGCTCCGGGATTACGATCCGCAAAATCGAGGCGAACGAGCGGCGACCATCCAGGCAGATCGCCGAGCTGCTCGCGGATCGCCTGGAGATTGCGCCGAGCGACCGTGCGGCATTTCTCCAGTTTGCGCGCGGCGAGGCCGACGAGCAACGCCACGCCGAGCAGCCAGCGGACCAGCAGCGGCATCCTGCTCAGTGGCGCGCATCGCAGCGTCCGACGAATCTTGCCCGCCCGCTTCACCCGCTGATCGCTCGTGCCCAGGAGATCGCAGCGCTACGCCAGCTCTTGCTGCATGGCGATGCGCGCCTGCTGACGATCACCGGGCCGGGCGGCATCGGGAAGACCCGTCTGGCGCAAGAGGTGGCCTACCATCTGCTCGACGATTTCACTGACGGCGTGTTCCTGGTCGCCCTGGAAACCCTGAGCGATCCCTCCCAGGTCGCCGCGACCATCGCGCAAACCCTGGGCATGGTCGACGCCAGCCCGCAGCCCGCCCGCGCGCGGCTGCTCGATCACCTCTGCGACAAACACCTGCTGCTCGTGCTGGATAACTTTGAGCATCTGCTCGCCGCCGCGCCCCTGGTAACAGACCTCTTGACAACATGCCCGTGGTTGCATATCCTGACTACAAGCCGAGCGCCGCTGCACCTGCGCGGCGAGCGCCAGTTTAGCGTACCACCGCTGCCGTTGCCGGAGCCGCAGCAGACCGTAGACTTCGAGGCGTTGGAGCACTTCGGCGCTGTTGCGCTTTTTAGCGCACGGGCGCAGGCCGCGCGTCCCGGCTGGACGCTCACCGAGCAGAACGCGCCCGCAGTTGTGGCGCTGTGCGCCCACCTCGACGGCCTGCCGCTGGCGATCGAGCTGGCAGCCGCCCATACGCGGCTGCTCTCGCCGCACGAGATGCTGGAGCAAATCCGTGGCAAGCCAGCCATGCTGAGCGGCGGCTTCCGCGATCTGCCAACTCGCCAGCAGGCGCTCCGCAGCACGATCGACTGGAGCTACAACCTCCTCGATCAGCAGACCCGGCATATCTTTGCGCGGCTGGCGGTTTTCAACGGCGGGTGTACCCTTCAGGCGGCGCTGGCCGTCTGCGACGACGGAGCGCAGGCTATACACAACCTGCTCGACCAGCTTTCGATTCTGGTCGACCAAAACCTGTTGCAGCGCGAAGAAATGCCCGATGGCACGTCGCGCTTCGTGATGCTCAACACGATCCGCGAGTATGCCCGCGAGAAGCTGGCGGCGGACAACCAGGCGCACGATATGCAGGAGCGCCATCTTCAGTACTTCTTGAGCGTCGCCGAAAGCGCCGAGCTATGCCTGCGCGGGACGGAGCAGGTGGCGTGTGTTGCGCTGCTTGAGCACGAGCATAACAACTTCCAGGCGGCGCTTGAGTGGTGCCGCGCAGCGCCGGAGCGGGCCGAGGCCGGGCTACGCCTGGCGGGCGCGCTGGGCGAGTTCTGGGCCATTCACAGCTACCTCTCGCTGGGACGAAGCTGGCTCGAAGCCTTCCTGACAGGGGATCGTGGTGCGCCGGACGTCGTGCGGGCTAAGGCGCTGCGCTATGCAGGCATCCTGGCAAGCATGCAGGGCGACTCCGCTCAGGCGATGGTCTGGGACCAGGAGACGCTGCATCTGTGTCGCCAACTGGGCGATACCTGGGGCATGTGCTACTCGCTGGCCGATCTGGGCTGGGTCCAGGTCTGGCATGATTGCGAGCCAGAGCAGGGCCGCGTGCTGTTGGAGGAGAGCCTGGCGCTGAGCCGTCAGGTGGGCGATCCCTGGCTGATCGCGCGGGTTGCCTGGCGCGTGGGCATGTACTGCTACTACTTCGGCCACGACCCGCAGCAGGCCCGTGCGCTGTTGGAGGAGAGCCTGGCGCTGTCGCGGATGGTCGGAGACACGTGGAATATAAGCAACGTGCTCGTCCATCTCAGCAACGCACTGTGGTCGCAGCAGCAAGATCGGCGGGCCATCCAGTTGGCCGAAGAAGCGCTGACGCTCGCTCAAATGGTCGGAAACCAGCGCAGCATCGCCAGCGCCTACAATATGCTGGGCACCGTCGCGCTGGCCGATGGCGATTACGAGCAGGCGCACGCCTACCACGCCAAAAGCTTGCAGCTTGCCCAGGCGCTCGGTCTGCCGCTTCAAATCATCACAGCCCGCTACCTGCTGGGACGTGTCGCGCTCAGCCAGCGCAATTTTCCTGAGGCTCAGGTATACTTCATGCAGTGCGTCGGCGCGTGCCAGGAGCTAAACGATAAGCTACGGGTGGCGATGTGCCTGATCGCCTTAGCTGGCGTGGCGCAGGGGATGGCGCAGACCCGGCGTGCCGTCCGCCTCCTGGGCGCGACGATCACCGTGCTGGAGCTGATCGATGCCCGCCTGGAGGGTGCCGACCGCAAGGACTACGAGCGCTATCTGGCCGCAACCCGCGCACAGTTGGACCATACCAGTTGGGCAGATGCCTGGGCCGAGGGCCGGGCGATGTCGTTCGATCAGGCGATCGTCTATGCGCTGGAAGATACCAGCGAATCGATCGCCGCCGCGCTGCTAGAGCTGGATTGAGCCCCTACACACGCTACGCTTCATCTCCGAGAGCAGGAGATTCAGATTCCATTCATTATCCACGGAGGACAGCTATGTCGGCAATCAACGTTATTCGGGCCTGGAAAGACGAAGACTATCGGATGAGCTTGAGCGAGGAGCAGCTGGGGCTGCTGCCCGCCAGCCCTGTCGGCACGATCGATCTGTCGGATGAGGATCTGGATGCTATCGGCGCGCCATACACCACCATGAGCACCGCGCCGATGGGCGATCTCTAGCTCCGCACGGCACCCTAATCAGCTAGTCACCTGCACCCGCCATTCTGAACGAGAGCAGCCCGACTCCTGACGATCACCAGCACGCGGCGAGTGAGCGCGAGATCGCCGCGTGGCTGAACCTCAGCCCTCGATCCACGGATCGGACCCGCCTTTCGTTCTACAATCCCGCCTCTGCTCTCGATGACGTAGCCTTCGCGGTAGCTAATCCTACCGCGAAGGATTTTTATTGCCCGCGCCGCGCGGCAACGCGGTCCTCAAGCGGCACGTACGCAAAATCGTAGCCGAAGTACTGCGGCCCGACCAGCTCCAGGCCCCTGGGCGTGCGCCAGCGTCGGTCGCAGGGAATGCCCAGCACGTCTACCCGAAAGCCGTAGCGCAGCGCCTCGGTGGTGATCGGCTCGCCCGTCTCCGCGTCCAGAATCGTGATCAGATCGGGCGACGACGCCAGCACATCCGTCGCGGTGCGCGCCACCAGATACTCATTCTGGAACTGGATCTGGCACTCCTGCTCTGCGTAGCCCTCGCCGCCGGTGATCAGCGCGTCGCCGCGCGTAAAGCCGCGCACCGTGCGCCGCTGGATGTCGGCGATCTTGCCCCGAAACAGGCGATACCCGCCGGTCACGCCCAGCACGGCATCGATCGGATTGTGCTTGCGCTGGTGCGCCTCGCGGATCGCGCGTCCAATCCGCTGGCAGAGCGAGATCGTGCCCGGCACCGCCGATTGCTTCAGTTGCCGACCGGTCATCGGGAAGCAGGCCAGCATCGCCGAGCAGCCCATCTCGATCGACGCCGTGCGCGCGAAGCGCTCGGTCCAGTGGTTATCGCTGGTGTTGATCACCAGGGTATTGCCCTTTTCGTCGGCCAGCGTGAACGGCGACGCCGAGATACCGTCGATGCCCAGCGTCACCATCGGAATTTCGGGAAACGCCCGGCCCATGCCGTCGGCGTCGACCAGCGGCAGGCCAAGTGCCGCCGCCAGGCTGAACGGCGTGGTCGAGTTCAGGCCCCCGGCCTCGATCGACATCGTCGCCGTGATCTTACGCCCCAGGAAGTGCTCCATGGTCTGAAACGCATGGATGATCTCATCGCCGCGCGGTATCTTCTCCACCATCACCGAGGGCGCGCCCATCATCGCGGTCGGCACGATCAGATCGTCGTCATCCAGCGCATCGACATCGAGCAGCCTGACCGGGCCGTGCCGCCGGATCGCCTCGATCGCCAGCAGCTTGCCGATGTAGGGATCGCCGCCGCCGCCCGTGCCGAGCACCGCCGCGCCCAGCGCGATCTCTTCCAGATCCGCTGCCGTAATCATTCGCATGATGAGACTCCTTCGCGCACAATCGCCAGATCGCCGGCGGCTTTGACCCGAATGCGGGTGGCGTTGGATGGAAGATAGGCCAGCGGCACGTCCTCGACATCGACGATCTGCACCGAATTGGCGTAGGCTCCGGCGGCCACAGCGCGGCTGATCGCCTCGGCTTTGGCCTGCGCCAGCGCGGCCTCGCGGGAGAGCGTGTCGAGGCTAAAGATCCGATCGACCTCGCCTGAGATCTGGCCGATTGCCGCGCCGACCGCGTTGGCCGCCTCGAAGTGCTCCGGCTTGATCGTCTGCGACACGCCCTTGAGCGGGCGGTCGATCAGCACCGAGCCGCCGCCGACCAGCACCACCGGCAGATCGTCGGCGACGACCTTCATCCGATCGATCGCGTCCTCGGTCATGACATGAATCCGCTCCACCGCAGCCGCCACCAGCTTTCGATTGAGCGCAGCCAGCTTCGAGCGCGCGCCGTCCATTGTCGGCAGGTCGAAGTAGCCCGCAGCCACCGCAATATCGGTCGCCGTCAGCACCTCGCCGCCGAAGCTCAGCGCCTGTTGCAGCAGCTCGTAGCCCACCGATTGCGGCCCGATCGCCAGCGGCTTTGCCCGCACGATGCTGCCGCCGCCCAGCCCGATCGACAGCACATCCGGCATCCGAAAGTTGGTGCGCACCCCGCCGACGCGCACCGCAACCGAGGCCTCGCGCGGAAAGCCCTGGATCAGCGCGCCGACATCCGTGGTCGTGCCGCCAATGTCGACCACCATCGCATCTTTAAGGCCCGACAGAAACGCCGCGCCGCGCATCGAGTTGGTCGGGCCAGACGAAAAGGTCAGCACCGGATAGCTCGCCGCGTACTCCGCGCTCATCAGCGTCCCGTCGTTCTGGGTGATGTAGAGCGGCGCGCGAATCCCAACCTCGACCAGCGCTCCCCGGAACGCGCCGATGGTGGTCGCGGCCAGATCCTGCAAGCAGGCATTGAGGATCGCCGCATTTTCGCGCTCAAGCAGCCCCATCCGCCCGATCTCATGCGACAGGCTGATCGCAGCATCGGGCAGCACCTCGCGGATCAGCTCCGCCGCCTGCTGCTCCGCTGCGCTGTTGACCGTGGAGAAGACCGCCGAGATCGCTACCGAGCGAATGCCGCGCCGCATGATCTCGCGAGCAACCTCGCGAATCTCATCGGCCTGAACCTCCGCGAGAGGCCGCCCGTCGTACTCGTGGCCGCCCCGCACCAGAAAGCGATGATCGCCGAGCGCCGCGCACAGATCTGTCGGCCAATCGACCATCGGCGGCAGCGCTGCCGTGGCGGGTAATGCCACCCGCACCACGGCTGTCGGCTGGAGCCGACGCCGCTCAATGATCGCGTTGGTAAAGTGCGTCGTGCCGATCATCACCGCGCTCATGCGGTCCAGCGCAGCAGGCTCGCGCTCGATCAAAAATCGCAGCGCCGTGACGATCCCGGTCATCACATCGGGCGTCGTCGGCGTTTTGATCTTCGCCAGTACATGATTGCCTTGCATCAAAACGGCGTCGGTGTTCGTGCCACCAACGTCAATACCAATTCGCATGTATCTTGCTCCTTTGGGAACGGCGTATAGCGGATCTGTGTGTTCTTGGCAGATGACCGGGATCATCGGCGGCATAGAGCGGCGATGTCACTTCGCTATGGATCGCTGGAGGGATCCAATCGAATGAGCTATGGCAGCTCACCTGCCAGCGCGCGGTGGCATGCAACCAGATGCTCGGCCTCAATTGGGCGGAGCGGCTGAGGCAGCTCGCGGCATGCGCTCGTCGCGTACGGGCAGCGGGAAGCAAGGCGGCAGCCCTGGGGTGGGTTGATCGCCGAAGGGATCTCACCTGCCAGCACGATCCGCTGGCGCGGCTGCTCCGGTGTCTCGCTCGGCAGCGCCGACATAAGCGCTTGCGTGTAGGGGTGGCGGGGGGTGGCAAACAATGCATTACGAGTACCAATTTCTACAATCTGGCCCAGATACAAGACCGCAACGCGGGCAGCCAGATAGTTGACGACAGCCAGATCGTGAGAGATGAACAGATAGCTCAGGCCAAGATCGGCCTGAAGCTGGCCCAGCAGATTGAGCAGCTTCGCCTGCACCGAAACATCCAGCGCCGAGGTCGGCTCGTCCAGCACCAGCAGGCGCGGCCCGGTCGCCAGCGCCCGCGCGATGCCGACGCGCTGGTTCTGCCCGCCCGAAAGCTGGTGCGGGTAGCGATTGAGGTAGACCTGCTTCAGGCCAACTTTGGCGAGCAGATCTTTAGCGCGCTCGCTGGCCTCGCGGCGGGAGCAGAGCTTATGCAGCAGCAGCGGCTCCGTCACCAGCTCGCTCACGGTCATGCGCGGGTTGAGCGCGTCGTAGGGATCTTGAAAGACGATCTGCGCATGACGGCGCATCGCCCGGAGCGCTCGTGGCGCGAGGCCCGTCACCTCCTGGCCCGCAAACCAGATGCGGCCCGCCGTCGGCTCCTCCAGCCGCAGGATGCAGCGCCCGATCGTGGATTTGCCGCTGCCGCTCTCGCCGACCAGGCCCAGCGTCTCGCCGGGCCGGATCGTGAACGAGACGCCATCCACGGCCCGCACATAGACCCTGGCACGCATGCCTTTGCGCACCGGATAATATTTGGTCAGGCCCTCTACCGTGAGCAGCGCCTCGGCTGTCTGCGTCGCTGGCTGCGCTGCGATCATGCGGCTCGCTCCCAGTGATGACAGGCCACCTCGTGACCCGCGCCGATCGTCTCTTTGCGCGGCACCGTCCGCTGGCAGACCTCGGTTGCAAGCGGGCAGCGCGGGTGGAAGCGGCAGCCGCTCGGAGGCCGCAGCGGATCGGGCACGTTGCCGGGAATCACCGGCAGCATGTCCGTCTGGCCCAGCTTTGGACGCGAGCGCAGCAATCCCTGGGTGTACGGGTGGCGCGGCTGCGAAAAGATCTCGGCCACGGTCGCCAGCTCGACGATCTCGCCCGCGTACATCACCGCAATGATGTCGCATAGCTCGGCGGCCATGCCCAGGTCGTGGGTGATCACGATCTGCGCCGTGCCGCGTGTCTCGCGCAGCTCCTTCAGCAGGCGGACGACCTGATACTGCGTCGTCACGTCCAGGCCGGTCGTCGGCTCGTCGGCGATCAACAACTGCGGATTGCACGAGAGCGCCAGCGCGATCATCACCCGCTGGCACATGCCGCCCGAAAGCTGGTGCGGATAGGCCCGCATTCGTAAGGCAGGATCGGGGATGTGAACGCTGTTCAGCAGCCGCAGCGCCTCCTGCCGCGCCTCGGCAGCGCCCAGCCCCCGGCGATAGCGCACCACCTGCGTCAGCAGCTCGCCGATCGTCAGCAGCGGATTCAGCGCCGCGCGCGGATTTTGAAAGATCATCGCGATCTCTTTGCCGCGCACCTCGTCCATCGCCGCCTCGGAGAGCGCCCGCAGGTTGCGCCCGCCGAGCCAGATCTCGCCGCCGACGATCTTGCCGGGCTTTTTGAGGATGCGCAAGATCGATGCGCCCGTCACTGACTTGCCGGAGCCGGTTTCGCCCACCAGGCCCATGATCTGCCCCGGCAGCACGTCGAAGCTCAGGCCGTCCAGCACCTTGACGATGCCCCGGCGCGTCGCGAAGTGCGTCTGCAAGCCCCTGACAGACAGCAGCGGCGCGGTGGTTAGCGCAGGCGCGGGCAGTGTGTCCGCCGCAGCGCCCGGTATTCGATCGATCTCTAGCATGAGCACCTATGACCTACGTCGTGGGTCGAGTATATCTTGCAGCCCGTCGCCGATCAGATTAAACGCCAGCACGGTCACGCCGATCGCCAGGCCGGGGAAGGTATAGACCCACCAGTGACCCTGCAAAAACTCTTGCAGCCCCATCGCGATCATCACGCCCCACTCGGCGGTGGGCACCGCCACGCCCAGCCCGATAAAGCTAAGCCCTGCCGCCTCCAGAATCGCCCAGCCCGATTGCAGCGTGGATGTTACCAGAATCGGCGCGAGCGCGTTCGGAAACAGATGGCGAAAGAGCACGCGCGGCCCTGAGTTGCCAACCGCCACCGCTGAGAGCGCGTACTGCGTCTGCTTGAGGCTCAGGATCAGGTTACGCATCAGCCGCGCGTAGCCCGGTATGTTCAGCGCCGCCGTTGCGACGATCACCGTGGTCAGCCCCGGGCCGAGCGCAAACGCGATGCCCATCGCGAAAATAAAGCGCGGAAACGCCTGAAGCATGTCCATAACGCGCATCAGCGCCTCGTCCACGTACCGCCCGACGTAGCCTGAGATGCCGCCCAGGACGCTGCCGATCGTGGCGGAGGCCGCGACCGACGCGACCGCGATCAGCAGGTCGAGCCGCGCGCCGTAGAGCACCCGCGAGAAGATGTCATGCCCAAACTGGTCGGTGCCGAACGGATGGCTGCCGCTCGGCGGCAGGTTCGCGCGGGCAATGTCGAGCGCGTACGGATCGTATGGCGCGAGCAGCGGCGCGAGCAGCGCGGCCAACACGATCACGCTCAATAACACCAGGCCAACCATGCTGGTGGCGTTGTGGCGCAGCGACCACCAGGCGTCGGCCAGGCGCTCCTGCTGCGGCGCGAGATCATCCTCGTCCAGCGGCGGCGCGGCCGGCAGCGTGTTAATGTTGCTCATGCGTACTCCACGCGCGGATCGATCGCCGCGATCAGCAGGTCTACCAGCAGGTAGATGAGCACATAGGCCACGGTGATCAGCAGGATAAAGCCCTGAATTGCAGGAAAATCACTCGACAAGATCGCGTTGTACGAGTACGTGCCCAGGCCCGGCCAGGCAAAAACCAGCTCGACCAGCACCTCGCCGCCCAGCGCGTAGCCATAGACTCCGGCGATCATCGTCAGGATCGGGATCAGGGCGTTTTTCAGGGCGTGCTGGAAGATAATCACCCGCCGGGGCAGGCCCAGCGCCCGCGCCGTGCGAACATAGTCGGACTCAAGCGCGTCGATCATCGCGGCGCGAGTCATGCGCGCCAGCGGAGCCAGCGCCGTAAACGCGATGATCAGCACCGGCAGCGTGAGATGCGCCGCCGCCGAGGCGAAGACCTGCCAGTCGCCCACCAGCGCGGCGTCGATCAGCAGCCAGCCGGTAATCCGCTCCGGCTCCACCAGGCTGGTCGAGAGACGGCCCAGCGGCGCGGGTGCCCAGCCCAGGTTGACGAAGAAGACTTGCAGCAGGATCAGGCCCAGCCAGAAGACCGGCATCGACACGCCGATCACGCTGATCACGCGGCCAAGCTGATCGATCCAGGTATCCTTCGCCACCGCGCTGGCAATCCCGATCGGCAGCGCCAGGCCGATCGCCAGCAGCATGCCGAGCGTGGTCAGCTCAAGCGAGACGGGCAGGCGCTCGCGCAGATCCTCCGCCACCGGCTGCGCCGTAGTGTAGGAGACGCCCAGATCCTGGTACACGACCAGATCGCGCACGTACAGGTAGAACTGCTCGACCACGGGCCGGTCCAGCCGCGCCTCGCGCTTCATCTGCTCGCGCTGCTCGGCGCTGACGTACGGCCCCGCCACCCGATCGATCGGGTTGCCGGGCAGAATCCGCGTCAGGAAAAAGGTAATAAAGGTGATACCCAGCAGCACCGGGATCACCCACAGCAGACGGCGGACGGCATAGCCAGCGAAACGCATAGCACTCCCTTCTACTGCTTATCCATGTAGAAGAAGCGCGGCAGCTCGTCGTTCAGGTAGGCGTAGCCCTGCACGTTTTTGCGCATCGGCACGTTCCAGTTGGGCTGCACCAGATACACGTGCGACACCTCCTCGGCCAGGATCTTCTGGATCTCGCTGGCCGCCTCCAGCCGCGCCTGCTGGTCGGTGCCCAGCGTATGCTCTTTGATCAGCGCGTCGACGCGGTCGTTCTTGTAGCGGCTGTAGTTGGTCGGGCTGTCGGAGCGCGCCAGCCACGAGAGATGATAGAAGGGATCGTTGACCCACGAGATCCAGTTGTCGACGAAGAACTGGAGCTTGCCCGCTTGCTGCTGCTCGTTGAACGCGGCAAAGGCCAGCTTCTCGATCGTTACGTTCATGCCGATCTGCTTGAGGTTATTGGCGACGATCACGGCGGTCCGCTCGTCTTCCTCGTTGCCGATCCGCACCGACAGCTTGATCGGCGGCAGGCCCGCGCCATTGGCGAAGCCAGCCTGCGACAGCAGCTCTTTGGCGCGATCCAGGTTGGTATTGTAGGTCCAGAAGGACGGATCGTGGCCGGGCATGCCCTTGGTGACAAGCGACATCGAGCGGATCGCGTAGCCCTTGTACACATCGTTGACGATCGAGTCGTAGGGCACGGCATAGGCAACGGCCTGCCGCACCAGCTTGTTATCGAACGGCGCGATCGTGTTGTTGAGCTGGAGATGCACCGAGCGCGTCGTCTCGATCGAGAGCACGCGAATATTCGGATCTTGCTTCAGCGCGTCCAGCTCTTTGACCGGCGGCTCCTGCACCATGTCCACATCACCGGTCTTCAGCAGCAGCAGCCGCTGCGTCGCATCCGGCACGATCTTGAGGATCACCCGGTCGAGCCTGGGCTTGCCCTGGTAGTAGTTGGGATACGCCCGCAGCACGACTCGATCGCCTGGGTTGTATTGCTCGAAGACGAAAGGGCCATTACCGGGAGCCAGGGTTTTCTTAAGCTCTTGTTTGGCCCAGGGATCGTTCTGCGGCGC
Organism: Herpetosiphonaceae bacterium; assembly: GCA_036374795.1. NCBI lineage: Bacteria > Bacillati > Chloroflexota > Chloroflexia > Herpetosiphonales > Herpetosiphonaceae > Herpetosiphonaceae bacterium. The sequence goes on along the minus strand of DASUTC010000094.1, from coordinate 29,456 downwards.
AACTTTTTTGAGGTAGTCGGGGCTGATCGACGATGTGTTGTGCATCGTGTTGTTCATGAACACCAGCGCGTTGGGCGAGTCCATGCGCATTGTCACCGTTTTATCGTCAGGTGCCGAGAAGTAGTCGGCGCTCATGACGCCGCCCATGTTCAGCAGGAAAAAGGCGCTGCCTCCGGCCTCGAAGATTCGTCGATAGCCGCCGACAATATCGTTGGCCGCAACCGCCTTGCCGTCGTGATAGGTAATGTTGTCGCGCAGCTTCCAGGTGACGGTCTTCCCATCGTCGGAGACGGTTCTGCTCGCCGCTAGCATCGGCTCGATCATGTTGGTATCGGCCACCCAGTATGTATAGCCGTCCGCCGTCGTCTTTTCGACGAGCTTATACTGCTCCAGCTGGTCGAATGTGTTCTGAATGGTGGTCTGCGATGTGATGCTGCCTGCGGTGAACGCCGGATCGAAGGTGTCGATGTCGCCGGGAAGCGCGACGATCAACGTTTTCTGCCCAGTTCCATTGGAGGCTGCGGGCGCTGGCGTGCCACATGCGGTAAGTAGTACCAGTACTGCTGCTACGAGCAGCAATGCAGCGTGAAATGTGCGGAGACGCGGTACGGTCATCGATGCAAAACCCTTTCACAAACGAGGGCAACCAGACTGTTGTTTCCAGAGCTACCTAAGAGTATACGGTAACTTTGGAGCATAAGACACGGGGCTTTGGCCGTAAAAGAGGCGTAGGAATTTCTCCCTTGCTATGACAGGGGCCACGCGACGACGTTATTTCATCGCTGAGAAGAATTGGCTGTAGTATAGTGTACCCCCCAGGCGGCGTCAACGCTATGCCAGAGCGATCTATAGACATACTGACGCTGTTAGCCGGGTCATGGTTGCGGCTGGTGATCGCACCTGATCTCACCTACCCCTCGCGCGATCAGTCCGTGCGCCAGTGCGTCCAGGTAGCGCCGGATCGAGACGCTGCACCGCCGTCCTGAGGGTGGCGAGCGGCACGTTATATTTTTCCGCCGCCTCGCTCAACGATAAGAGCTGCCTATCGGCCATAATCCGTTCCTGAACACGAAAAAGCGCCTGTGCCGATTATTCTACACAGGCGCGCATAAAAACAAAAACGACCAGGAGTTGGAACTCCTGATCGTCTTACGGTGGTGGAGCTGAGGGGGCTCGAACCCCTGACCCCAACACTGCCAGTGTTGTGCTCTCCCAGCTGAGCTACAGCCCCACAAATGCATTTCGCTGTAAAGGGTTCTGGTGGACCTGGGGGGATTCGAACCCCCGACCTCCGCATTGCGAACGCGGCGCTCTCCCAACTAAGCTACAGGCCCTTGCCCCGTGACGGGATGGAAGTGTATCACGCGGCATCGCTGTTGTCAAATCGATTGGCGGGTCGCTTGACGGTCAACCTTGCTTGCTCTACCATGCCCATGATGTCGCAGCATGTTCATCTCGCTCAAGCCAACGTCGAACATCGACATGTTGGGCTCAGAGGCCGACGATCGATCCTGCGATACAAGGATTGCCATGAAACCAATCGGTTCAATCATTCTTTTGCTCATGATCGCGCTGCTCACGGCCTGCGGTGGTGCAGGCCCGGAGATCGGCGCGGCGGCGACGCCCAGCGCGACGACAGGAGCCGCTCCCACCACGCAGCCGACCGCGACACCTGACGCTCCCACCGCCACGTTCGTGCCGACGCCTGTCGCGGCAGTTGCGACGGATACACCCGCGCCCGCGACGCAGACCACAGCGGCCTTAGCCACGCCGACCGCCCAGCCGACGGCAGCAGCCACCAGCACCGCAGTGCCTTCGGCAACCGCAACGCCGGGGCAGCCCACGCCGCTGCCAGCCCCAGGCACCACACCGGACGGCATCGCGATCCGGCCCGACCTGAGCGGCACGCTGGCCTTCGTCCGCGACGGCGATATTTACGCCTACCAGCCACAGACCGGCGCGGTGCGGCGGCTGATCGAGAACGGTCGTGATGTTCAGTTCTCGCGCGACGGCACCCAGATCGCGTTCATCCGCGACGATGGCCTGTATCTCGCGGCGGCGGACGGCAGCAACATTCGGCGGATTGCAGAGCAATCGGGGATTGTCTCGCCACAGTGGGCCGATGACGGCTCGAAGATCGCGTTTGAGCGGGGTGACGATCCCGCGCGGCGCGGCAGCGGCGAGATCTGGACGGTTGAGCTGCCAGGCGGCACGCCGCTCAAGATCGCCACGGGGGCCGATCCGGCGTGGGCACCCGACAGCAAGCGGCTGGCATACGTCACCGAGGCTACCGGCGATCCCCGGCGCGGGCAGGTGCGGCTCACCAACTGGCTCGGACAGAACGACTGGGGCGTGATTCGATCGCTGCCGCCGGGCCTGCCGCCGATCGGCATTCCAGGCGAAGAGATCCCGCCCGATCGGCTGGAGCATCTGCTCTTCACGCCCGTGTGGGACGCGACCGGCGCGTTCATCTACGCGCCCGCCTTTGTCGGCTACCAGGCGCTCACCGACTTCAGCATCTGGCAGCGCGCCGACGCGCGCAACGGCGGCTCGACCTTCCTGGGCCAACTGCCGGGCGTCATGGATGCCTTCGCCTCGCCGAATCGCCAGGCGGTCGTTTTTACGGTCGGCAGCGCGCGCGGCGATATAACACTGCTCACACGGTCGCTCGACCCGAACATCGAGCAGCAATACGCCTGGGCCGAGTACCAGGAGCTTGCCAACAGCGATGCTCCGGCGTGGTCGCCGGGCAGCGACGCGCTGGCCTTCTTCCGCTGCTCGTTCGAGCCGCCCGATCGCTGCGATCTGGTCGTCGCACAGCCGGGCCGGAGCGAGCCTGCGGCCCTGATCCCGGATGTCTTCGGCGGGAAGGGGCCTGATCGCGAAGATGGCCTTGCGCTGAGCTGGGGCCGCTAGCATCATGGGAGAACAGCAGCCGATTCGCGTGCTGATGCTGGCCCGCGCGGTCTATCCGCTGCATGGCTTCGGCGGCATCGAGCGCCATGTCTTCCATCTAGTCACGCATCTGGTCCGCCAGGGCGTCGAGGTGATGCTGGTAGCCGGAGAGCCGCCCACGCCCGACGACGAGCATACGGGCCTGCAACGGATTCTGGATGCCGCCAGGCTGGACACCACGGCGCTCTCGCTAACCTTTTTGCGCTACGATCGCACGTCGCCGCTGCTGCGGCCCAACGCGATCGTCGGGCGGCAGATCAACTACCCGCTCTTTGCGCTCCACGAGGGTCGGCTTGCGCGGGCACGGATCGACGCGGGCCAGGTGGATGTGGTGCATACGCAGGGACTCTGCGCGCTGGGCTTTGGCGTCGAGCGGCGACGACATACCGATCTGCGGCGGGTGCCGTTCATCGCCAATCCGCACGGCCTGGAAGAGTACCGCACGCCCGACTGGCGCAAGCGCGCGGCCTATGCTCCGTTTCGGGCGCTCTACTCCTGGGGCCACCGGCAGGCCGACCGGGTGATCGCCACCGATGCGTGTACGCAGGACGATCTGCCGCGCTATCTGAACGTCAATCCGGCCAAAGTTGTCGTGATCCCCTCGGCGATCGATGTGGATGAGTGCCTGGGCTTTGTCGATCCGCAGCAGCGCGCGGCGCTCTGCACGCGCTTCGGCCTGGATGCCGCCGATCCCGTGCTGCTGAGCGTCAGCCGCCTTGAGCGCAACAAAGGCTATCACATCCTGCTCGACGCGCTGGCGATGGTGCGAGACGTGCTGGGAGAGCGCTGGAGGTGGCTGCTGGTGGGTACGGGCAAAGAGGCCGAGGCGCTCAAGCAGCAGGCTGCGCGTCTGGGCCTCGCAGAGCACGTCGTCTTCGTCGGCGGGCTGAGCGATACGGAGCTGCACTCGCTCTACGAAGAAGTCGATCTCTTCGTGCATCCGACGCTGTACGAAGGCTCGTCGCTGGTGACGTTGGAGGCGATGATCCACCGGCTGCCGATCGTTGCCAGCGCGGCGGGCGGCATTCCCGATAAGGTCTTTCCGGGGCGCAACGGGCTGCTCGTGCCGCCCGGCGATGTCGCCGCGCTGGCGCAGGCGCTCCGCACGGCGCTGGATCTGCGCGCACACTGGCAGCGCTGGGGCAATGACGGCGTCGGCATCGTCGAGAAAACATTTGCCTGGCCGATCGTCGCAAAGCGCACCAAACGGGAGTACGAATCGATGCTTGCAAAGAGGCAACGCTCATGAATCGCTCGGCTGACGCCCACGCCGATCGCACGCTGCTGGCTGCGCGCCAGGCTGCGGATCGCCGGATCGCCGCCGCCACGAAGCTGGTCTGGCCGCTGCTGGTAGGCACCATCATGATGGTCGTGGGCGTGCTGATGCGCCTGCCGACAGCCTACTACACCGGCTCCCACGATCAGCGCAGCTTCAACAACTATATTTTTCAGTTTACCGGCGCGTACTCGGATATTACGTCGCTCTATTTCCGCGACAAGCTGTGGCTGCATCCGGTGCCGTACTTCGGCTACTACGTCGAGTATCCGGTTGGCATGGGCTGGCTGGTCTGGCTGATCAACTTCGTCCATCATGGCGTGATGCCGTACTTCTACGCCACGGCGGCGGTGATGATCATCTGCGGGCTGCTGGTCTTCTGGCTCGGCAGCGCGTTCGATGAGGCCAATCTCTGGCTGCTGGCGCTCTCGCCGACGCTGCCGCTCTACGTGGTGCTCAACTGGGACATGTTCGGCATCCTGCTGACGATCGGCGCGCTGCTGCTGTTTCGCCGCGACCGCGACGGGTGGGGCACGCTGCTGCTGGCGGCTGCCGTCTGGACCAAGTTCTTCCCGATCGTGCTGGTGCCGCTGGTCGTCTTCGAGCGCGTGCTCAAGGGACGCTGGCGGGATGCGATCACGATCGGCGCGGGCTTTGGCATCGTCAGCGTAGCGATCAACGCGCCCTTCGCGCTCCAGATCACGCCGCAGGGCTGGCACATCCGCGATAGCTGGCTGCATTTCTTTCGCTTCAACCAGCAGCGTCCGCGCGAGGTCAACTTCTGGAACTTTTTCGATTCGCTGCAACTGAGCGTCAAGGAGATCAACCTGTTCAGCGCGATCCTGCTGGCGCTCGGCGTCGGCGCGATCCTGCTGCTGATGGGCTACTCGTGGCTGCGCGGCGCTGGAAAAGCCCGCGATCTGCTGCTGCCCGCGGCGCTGGCGGCGATCGGCTGGTTCTTCTTCATCAACAAGGTCTACAGCCCGCAGTACAGCCTGTGGCTGGCCGTGCTGATGGCCTTGCTCGCCGCGCCGCCGACGCTGGTCGTCGCCTTTGCCGCCGCCGATATTGGCTACTTCACCACCAGCTTTGTGTCGCTGCACCTGTCGTCCTCGCAGAACCCTGCGGCGCGCTGGTTTTTCGCCGATGTGATGATCCCGTCGATGGTCTTCCGCGAGGCGATCATCCTGGGAATCATCGGCTGGGCGCTCTGGCGGCTGCTCCGTCCGGTTGCATCATTCGATCCAGATCGGACGGTGAGATCCGGATAATAGCGTGAGCACCTGCTGATTTTTCACCGCTTGACCGTGCTTCCACGCAGAAGCTATAGTTGGGCTGTTCAGGATGAGTTCGGACTCTGATGAAAGGAGAGCGAGCTATGAAAACCGATCAAACAGCCCCCAAGACAATAGACGAATATATCGCGGGCTTTCCGGAGGATGTGCAGGCTATTCTCGAAAAGATACGGATGACGATTAGACAGGCGGCACCCGAGGCGCAAGCGACAATCAAGTATCAGATGCCGACCTTCACGCTGAACGGCAATCTGGTTCATTTTGGTGCTTTCAAAAACCATATCGGGTTTTACCCTGTGCCGACCGGAATTGAGGCATTCAAGGATGAACTTTCTGTGTATGAGGGAGGAAAGGGATCGGTGCAGTTTCCTTTAGATAAACCGATTCCCTTCGACCTGATCAGCAGAATTGTGCAGTTTAGGGTCAAGGAGAATCTGGAAAAGGCAGCAAAACCGAAGAAGCGGACGTGAACATTAGCCATCATGTGCTGCACGGGCGGCTGCTGAGGACATGGGTGCAGGCGAGCTTGATCGATAGCCGGTAGCTCGCGGCACCTTTCCGGCGCTGCTGCCCCACTAGCCGATCGTTTACCCGGTGCTCACCGAGGCGTACGCCACGCAGATCGTCAGGGAGTGGAACACCAAAGACACCGCATCGGGCTACGTCGGCCACGTCACGCGCTTTCAGGTGCGCACGGCCTTTCTGGATCGGTATAATATTCAGGTAGCCGGTAGCTCACAGCACCAGGAGTACAGGATTCCTGCCGAAGACCTGAATGAGTTCCGGAAGCATATCGTCGGGAAGATCGAGATCATTGCCGAGTTTCATTGAATCAACACATGACAACCGCTATGAACGATTTTAGCTTAGGCGCAACCTACTGGCCGCGACGCAAAGGTTCGCTCCTGTGGGCGAACTTCGATCGTGGCGAGATTCGAGAAGAGTTTCAACAACTGGCGGCGATCGGCCTCAACACGATCCGCCTGCCGCTCCACTGGGAAGAGTTCCAGCCACGGCCCGAACGAGTCGCGGTTGGCGCGCTGCGGATGCTTGAGCAGACATTGGCGCAGGCCAGCGATGCGCGGCTGCGCGTAGTGCCGCAGCTCTTCCCGCTGAGCGTGGCGGGCGCGATCCACCTCCCCGCCTGGACCACCGCCGCCAGCTATGCCGCCGACCTGACGCTCGCAACCAAGTTCGGGCCGCTGCTGATCGTGCGCAGCGAGACGCGACCGCCGCTGGTCTGGGAGCGCACCAGCCACGAGACAGAGGTCCGCGACCTGTGGACCAATCCGGCGATGCGCGCGGCGCAGCGCAAGCTGATCGAAGAGGTGATCGGCAACTTCGCCGACCATCCGGTGATTCGCGGCTGGGAACTGGGCAGCGGCATTGAGCTAGCCCGCACGCCCTCGTCGTCGGATGCGGCTGCCGAGTGGCTGGGCGAAACGTTCGACGTTGCCCGTCAGCACGGCGCGCGCGGCGCGCTCTTCTACAGCGCGCCGCTGCGCTCGCTGGTGCGGCGCGAGGGGCCGCGTCCCGAAGCCATCACGCAGGCGGGCGGCACTCCCGCGATCAGCCTGGTACCCCCGGAGCCAGCCTTCACCGGCCAGCCGCTCACGATCGAGCTGCTGCGCTTCGTTGCGGCGCTGACCTACTCGCTGGGTCGCGCAGCGCCGGTACTGGTCGTAGGCGCGCCCGCAGTTGTCAACGCCGCAGGCAAGGTCTTCGCCGATCGAGCCTACGGTCGCGCGGTCGAGCAGCCGCTGCTCGATCCCGATGCCTACGCCACGTTAGTCGAGACGGCGCTGCCGGAGCTACGCGCAGCGGGCGTGCCGGGCGTGTGGTTGAGCCATGCCTTCTGCTACGGCGAGCCGTTCGTGCCCGCCGAGGCACACAGCCGCCGCGAGCAGATGATGGGCCTCTTCGACATCGGCGGCGACGAGCTGCCGGTCGGCAAAGCGGTGCAGCGCTTTGGGCAGCAGCCGGGCACCCAGCAGGAGGCCAGATTGCCGCTGCTCGACACCGAAGATTACTGGCAGGACCCGGCGGCGAACTTCAGGCGGCTGTGGCAGCAGTGGCAAACGCCCGACGAGTCGTAACATAACTGCCCCGCTCCTGCTGCGAGAGGAGCGGGGCAGCGCGCAAGCGATAGGGTCAGGACATCCTACTCCACCAGATCGAACGAAACCGCCTCGGCGCGCTGGCGAAACCATGTCCTGACCTGCGGCCAGAAGCTATTGAAGAAATCGCTGGTGCGGTAGGCGTCCAGCGCCGCTTTGCTTTCCCACACGCTCCAGGTCGCGAACGACGCCGGATCATCGGCCTGCCGCAGCAGTTGCACGCTGATACAGCCGGGCTGCTGCGCGATCTTGGGCCGAAGCTGCTCATAAAAGGCCAGAAACTCGTCGACTTTATCGGGCTGAAAATACATTCGTACAAGCCGCGTTAGCATCAAAGCACCTACAGGCTATACACCTCAAGCTCACGAACCAGCGACACATCGCCGGTGAAGCCAGCGGCGCGCACCTCGGCGACCGTCTGCTCCTCCGGCAGCGTGTACTCGGCGCTGTAATGGATCAGCGCCAGCCGCCGAACGCCGCAGCGCACCGCGATCTCGCCCGCCTGATGCGGCGTCGTGTGATTATAATTGTTGACTGGATCAGTCACCGTCGCCTCGTGGATCAGCGTATGGACGCCCTGCGCGAACTGCTCTAGCTCCGCGCACGGCTCGGTATCGGACGAGTAGACCACCGTCTGCTGCTGCTCACGATCGACGATCTTCACCGCCAGCGTGGGCCGACTATGCCGAACCGGCGTGGTCGAGACGGCGTAGGCGTCGGTGACGAGCACCTCGTGGTCGGCGGTTTCCGGCAGCTCATGCCAGCGCGTGGCGCACATATGGCCGTGCTGCTCCAGCTCAAGCGCCTCGCACAGCCGCCGCGCCATCGCCAGCGTCGACGGATTAGCGTACACGTCGAACGTGCCGGGATACTGCGCCAGCCACAGGTGGAACAAGAAGGCGGGCAGGCCATAGATATGATCGGGGTGATTGTGGGTCAGCAGCGCGCCGCGCAAGCTCTTCGGATCGATGTCGGCGCGGAGCAACTGCTGGTAGGCGCGGCCAGCGCAATCGATCAGCAGCCCACCGGCGGGCGAGTCCCAGACCAAAAAGGTATTATCGCGGTCGCGATCGGGCAATGCCGTGCCCGCGCCCAAGATGACTAAGCGTTGAGTCATAGCGGATGCTCCTGATACGGATGCCAGCGAGTATAAAAGCGGCGCGGTATCGTGTCAATCGGGAGCGGCTGGCACACCGTTTGATGAGCACCGCAGCAGCGACGAGCGCCCGCGCTGTTTGAAGAGCTGGCACATGCCTCCGGATTCAAGCTCGGTTTGATGAGCACCGCAGCAGCGACGAGCGCTCACGCGCTTACTAAGTGGAAAGATCGATGACACGTATTGCATATTTCGACTGTTTTTCGGGCATTAGCGGCGACATGACTCTCGGCGCGATCGTCGATGCAGGGCTGGATCTCGCGCAGCTTGAGGCCGAGCTGCGCAAGCTGAACGTTCCAGGCTGGGAAATTGCCGCCGAGCGCGTGGTACGCTATGGCATGGCCGGAACCCGGCTGCACGTTAGCACCACGGAGCAGCAGATCCACCGACATCTCGGCGACATCGCAGATATTCTCGCGGCCAGCGCTCTCGAATCGGACGTTCGGCGGCGGGCGCTGGCGATCTTCACGCGGCTGGCTGACGCGGAGGCTGCCGTGCATGGGACCAGCCGCGACGAGGTGCATTTTCACGAGGTCGGCGCGCTCGACGCGATCGTCGACATCGTCGGCGCGGTGATCGGGCTGAAGCTCCTGGGCATCGAAAAGGTCTATGCCTCGGCGCTGCCGCTGGGATCTGGCTGGGTCAAGGCCGCGCATGGGCAGATCCCCGTGCCCGGCCCGGCAGTGCTGCGCCTTCTGGGAGCGGTCCAGGCCCCGATCCAGCCCGACGCGACGCCCTTTGAGCTGGTAACGCCAACCGGAGCGGCGCTGCTGGCCGAGCTGGCAACCTTTGAGCGTCCGGCGCTAACGCTGACCGCTACCGGCTACGGCTTCGGCGGGCGCGACATTGGACGGCTTAACGCCGTGCGCGTCTGGATCGGCGAGGCACGCGACGAGCGGCAGAGACAGCCGACAGCGCCGGAGCAGGCGCAGGATCAGGTGGTGCTGCTGGCAACCAACATCGACGATCAGCCCGCCGAGCAACTGGCGTACGTCGCCGAGCGCCTGATGGACGGCGGCGCGCTCGACGTGTGGTGGACGCCGATCGGCATGAAGAAAGGCCGCAGCGCGCTGATGCTATCGGCGCTGGTCCGCCCGGCGGATGAGGCCGCCGCCGTCGAGACGATCTTCCGCGAAACGACCAGCCTTGGCATTCGCCGACAGCCGCTTGAGCGCTGGATCTGCTCACGGGCCGCGCGGCAGGTCATGACCCGCTGGGGAGCGGTGCGGGTCAAAGAGCAGCGCTGGCAGGAGCAGCTTCTTGGCGCTGCGCCCGAATACGACGATTGCGCCAGGATTGCGCGCGCGCACAACATCCCACTACGCGCGGTCTATGCGGCAGCTCAGGAGGCGATCGGCCATGACTGAGACGCTGCTCAGGCAGATGGTGGCACGGCGGCCCTGCGGCCTGCTGACCGACATCGACGGCACGCTCAGCCCGATTGCGCCCACGCCCATGGCGGCCAGGGTAACGCCTGCGGCTCGCCGCGAGTTGCGGCTGCTGGCCCAAAAGCTCGATCTGGTCGCCGCGATTTCTGGACGCGCCGCCGCCGATGCCGCAGCCCTCGTCGACCTGCCCGATCTGATCTATATCGGCAATCACGGGCTGGAGATCTGGCGTGGCGGCGCAGCCGAGCCACTGCCCGAAGCCGTGAGCTATGCCCGAGCGGTCGATGCCGTACTGCGCGCGGCTCAGGAGCGTATCGCGCTGCCGGGCATGATCTTCGAGAACAAAGGGCTGACGGCGTCGATCCACTATCGCCTGACCGACGATCCGGCGCTGGCGGAGACGATGCTGGGCGCACTGCTCCACGCGCTTGCCGAGCAACACAATGTCGTGCTGACGCAGGGGCGGATGGTCTGGGAGATTCGGCCACCGCTGGCAACCAACAAGGGCACCGCCGCGCGCTGGCTGGTCGAGCAGTACGGGCTGCGCAGCGCGATCTTTATCGGCGACGATCGCACCGATGCCGATGCGTTTCAGGTGTTACGCGAGCTGCGCGAACGCGGCGCGTGTAAGACGCTCAACGTGGGCGTGGCCGCGCTTGAGACACCGCCGATCGTGCACGCGCTGTCCGATATGATGGTCGAGGGCGTAGCCGGAGTCGAGCGGCTGCTGGCACAGTTCAACGCCATTTTTGCCGCCGAGCCTCTGTCTTAAGTTGGATGACGGCGTGAAAGAAACAAATATACTAAAGCAGGCTCTACTCACAGCGCGACGACCAAATCTACGCAGGCTCCTTTGATTCGGGGCTGTGATAAAAGCAATAAATGATGCATTCTTCTTAGTGGGGCCACTTTGAATCATCCGGCCATCGCTCACACAGGGGGCATATCCCATCGAGTACTTGTCGTGTAAGACATACTGCCATCTAGCAGGAGCCCACCCAGGATCGATTATTCTTTCTGTAGGTCGCACCAGCACAGGGTCGAAATATCTTCAGGCAGGGCAGTGCCATGCGTCGAGCCTACCTACCACCACTATCATCCTGTAACGAATAGACCAACAGCCGGAGTCTCAATACGACCATAGTACCAGGGATTCTTGACGGCAATAGTGGTAAACCTTTGGTGGGTAGAATCACCATCGCTGGGTCGATCCACATGGGCGTATTGCCGATTATAACCACACCCCCCTTTCGAAATCAGGTGTTACTGATCCATCGTTGTTTCTAAACACTTGAATAGCGCGTGCTATCTGCCGTGTCGAATAGCCGATGCGTTCACTATCATCACATGCATCGACCATCGCACGAACGACTCCCGAAGCAACACGAAACTTTAGGCTTTTCACAAAGGTAACAATAGCAAGGGGTGAAGGCAATGTCAGTTAACGGGGCTGTTGTTGATCGTTTTCAAGGCACCATCAGCGGTTTAGGCACACAGGTTGCGATCGATCTCCTGACAACGGTCGTAGGAACGATCGATCAAGGCGTGCTTGTCGTAAATCCCCAGAGTCAGGCGCTCTTTTGCAACAAGCAATTTCTGGATATCTGGCATATTCCCGGCGCTCTGGCAGACGATAACCAGGCAATGATGTCGTTCGTTCTGGATCAGCTTACGCAGCCCGATGACTTTATCTCAAAAATTATCACCATCAATAGCGATCCCCACGCAGTTATCCGCGACGAGGTGCCGCTGAAAGATGGGCGAGTGATCGAGCGCTCCTCGCAGCCCAGCCGTGGCGCCGATCATGAAATCCACCGAGTCTGGTGCTTTCTCGACATCACCAACCGCAAGCACGCCGAAAACGAGCTGGTCGGTCAGCAGCAGCTCGTCAGCCAGCAGCAGCAGCGGATCATCCAGATGCAGCAGGCGGCGCTGGCAGAGCTATCAACGCCGCTGATCCCGATCAGCGACACCGTGCTGGTCATGCCGCTCATCGGCGCGGTCGATACGCAGCGTGCCGCGCAGATCTTGGAGGCGCTGCTGGAGGGCGTGAGCGAGCGACGGCCCAAGGTCGTGATCATCGATATTACGGGCGTTGCAGCTGTCGATACGCAGGTCGCGAGTAGTCTGATCCAGGCCGCTCAAGCGGTACGGCTGCTAGGCTCGCGAGCCGTGCTCACCGGTATCCGCCCCGATGTCGCGCAAACGCTCGTCTCGCTTGGCGTGCAGCTCACCGGTATCCGGTCGTTCAGCACGCTCCAGGACGGCGTGGCATTTGCACAGCACGCCTGATCCACCGCACAGCACGCGGGATCGTGATCGTTCCGGGCTAGCCAAAGACGTGGAAAGATGAGCTTGCGCGGCTTGTAGAGCCAGTACGCAAAGATGCGCCGCGCCTGCGGGAGGTAGAGGCTCAGGATGGCTGCGTCCGTAGCATGCTGTAGACCGCTTCTTCCAGAGCCTCGACCATAAACGGCTTAGACAGGAAGCGATCCACTCCGGCAGCCCTGGCGGCTTCGCGCAGCTCTGGCGTCGCATACGCGGTAATCATGATCACCGCGCTTCGCCAGCGCGCCTTAAACTCGCGCGCCAGCTCAAGGCCATTAATGCCGCTCAGCATGTAATCGGTGATCAGCAGCGCGCACGGATGCTGCGACGCCTGGGCGAGCGCGCTCAGGCCATTGTCGACGGTGATAATATCGTGCTCCAGCTGAAGATCGTGGAGGACGCGCCGCAGCACAATCAAAATGTCGGGAGCGTCCTCGACGACGATAATGGCAGGAAAAGGACCAGGCACAGCTAACTCCTCGTACACTAAACCTTGCCATCGCCTGAGGCCCCGATCAAGCTCTGGAGCAGATCGGGCAGCTCACGCGAGAGCTTGCCGCGTGTCACCAGCCGGTCGCAGCCAGCAGCGACCGCCGCGCGCGATGCCGCGACATCCACATGCGAACCAAAGGCCAGCACCGGCACCTGCGCCGTCGCAGGATCGGATTTGAGCACACGCACCGCGCTCTGCCAATCCGATCGCTCCTGCGTGTCGAGCACCACGCCAGCCGTGCCCTCTCGCGCCGCCGCCACCAGCGCATCGGCGTTCGCCACATCGCGCGTCTGATAGCCGAGCGCCCGCGCCGTATCGGCGACTTTGACGCTAAAGAACAAGTCGGGAATAAGCAACAGTAATGGCTGCATAGCTTCGACACCATCTCGTAATCGCTGGTGGCTCATCTGCCACAGGCTCATGCGCCGTCAGGCCGGGGTGGAGGAGTGGCTTCCACACATTCCCTGTTCCTACGGCCAGATCAGCGCATGTCTGTCTGCACATCATCCTTGATGCTCCATTGAGATCATTCTACCACCGTCACACCACGCGCCAAAGATCGATCGTGCCGGTCAGCAGGCTGGAGACAACCGCGCCGAACACGGGAATCTGTGCCGCCGGACGGATATGCTCGCGATACCAGCGATCGTGCTCTTCCTGCGTGGGAAAGACCGGAAAATAGATACCGGTTGGATAGTCGAGCAGAAACAGATCGCGCGGGATCGTGCGATTGCCGGGATGCGGCTCGGCCACGCCATCGCCATCACGATCGACATCGTTGGTGTGCAGGCCAAACGCGCTGGCATCGATCGGAGTCGGGTACTGCGCATCGACAACGTAATATTCTTCGTGCTGCTGGCCGCTGGCATCGGTGTAGGGGTTACTGTAGCCTACCAGCACCACGGAATGCTGACCGTAGATCTTGAGCGGACCCCACTGGTTCGCGCCCAGCTCCACGATCACCGGCACACGGCGATCGATCAGGTCGCGCAGCACCACCTCTGCATCGGTCTTGCGCAGCGAGCCGAAGTGCGTGCCAAAGCCCTGGCGTTTGATCAGCCAGCCGCTGATCGGCGAGGGCGAGCCGCCGAGATTACGCTGGAAGAACAGCCCGGCCTCGCGTAGAAATTGATCTTTGTCGTAGCGGCGCTCTCCGATTAGCAGATTGAGCGCATTGGCCGGAGCCGTACAGCCGCACTCGTTGATCCCCTGCTGCTGGATCGGCCAGCGCTCCGCGTCTGCATCAGCCACAATGCAGTGAACATAGTCGGGAAACATGTTGCGCGTCATCTCGCACCTCAAGCATACGGAATCCGCCCAGGCAATCCCTGCTCTATGATGATACGACAGCGCTCTCGTTTTGTGGAGACAGCATATCGGGCGCTTGATCGCCGTCCAGATGCGCCAGATCGTTGAGCCGCACGATGCGCCACACGCCGCCTTGTACCTCCAGCTCCGTCAGCGAGGTATTGCCGATGAAAGGGAGCGACGGCGGATCGGGCTGGCCCTGCAACAGCGCCACATACTGGAGCATACTCCGAATCGTGCCGCCATGCGTAACGATCGCCAGCCGCTCGCCGGGATGCCGCTGCGCGAGATGCACCAGCCCCTCGCCCACGCGGTCCCTGAATGCGTCGAGGCTCTCGCCGTCGGGAGAATGAAAAAAGCCGGTAAACGCGCCGGGAAATCGCGCCATAATCTCAGTGCGCGTCAGGCCGCTCCATGAGCCGACGTTAATCTCACGCAGCGCCGGAAAAGGATGTACCGGCATCCGCAGCGCCGCTCCAATCGCCTGAGCCGTCTCAAGTGCGCGACTCAGATCGCTGGCATACAGATGATCGAAGGTCGTGCCCTCGTGCTTCAGGCGACGGGCCAGGGCTTGTGCCTGCTGCCGTCCGTCTTCGGAGAGCGGCACATCGGCCTGGCCCTGCCAGCGTCCACTCCGATTCCACTCAGTCTCGCCGTGACGAATAAGAACGATTGTTGTCATGTGCTTAGGATACCGAATATCGACAAAAGCGCCAGGGTTTCGTCGATTCGTCGGGGTGAAGGGATAAGCGAAGGAGGCTTAGGGCAGACGCGCCTGCTGCGCCGCTTCGTCCAGCTCGATCAATCCGTCGGCGGCCAGGCCCCGCAGCAGCGTGATCAGCCAGTCGTGCTCGTCGGGCGTCCAGCCGGGCTTGACCAGCGGCCCCAGCTCGGCCAGCGGCAGCCACGCATGGTGCGGAAGCTGGCGCAGCGCATCGACGACGCGGCCACGGAAATAGCGCGATGTGCTGGTAAATGGCGTGCGGCGCTCGGCCACGGCGCGGGCGGGTCTGGGCGCGGGCGTGTAGGTAAACACCGCCTCATCTGCGGCGCGCCACGCGGCGTAGGCGCGGCACTCGCTGCGGAGCGGGCAGATCTGGCAGCGCGGCCTGGCGGCGGTGCAGATCAGCGCGCCCAGCTCCATGATCGCCTGATTCCAGGCCCAGCCCTGGCCCTGCGGCACGGCAGCCTCGGCGATCGACAGCAGCGCCCGATCGCTACTCTCAGCCGACTCATCCGGCCCGACAAAGACGCGCCGGATCACGCGCCGAATATTCGTGTCCATGAAGGCCACATCGCGCTCGAAGGCGAAGCAGGCAACCGCGCCTGCGGTATACGGCCCGATGCCGGGCAGATTGCGCAGCGCTTCGGGCGTGTCGGGGAAGCGACCATCATGCTCGCTGAGCACTGCCTGCGCGGTGCGCTGCAAGTTGAGCGCGCGGCGGTTATAGCCCAGACCGGCCCATGCGCGAATAACATCGCCGGGCGTGGCGGCTGCGAGCGCCTCAAGTGAGGGAAACTGCTGCAAGAACGCCGCATACTTGGGCCTGACCCGATCGACCTGTGTCTGTTGCAGCATGATCTCGGAAACCAGCACATGATACGGATCGCGGGTGCGTCGCCACGGCAGATCGCGGCCATGCGCGTCGAACCAGGCGATCAGATGTTGCTGGATGCGCGCAAGCTGCGCGCGGTCGAGGACGAGCGGCGCAGACGTGGATGTCATCGTGGGCTCAGTGCTATTCACAAAACTATTGTACCAATAATCCGCTCGTCTGTGCAGCCGAGACGAATCGCGGCAAGCGTCGTGCTACTGTTTGAGGCAGGTAAGGAGGAGCGGCATGCCCTATCAACATCTCAGGGATCTACCAGAGAGCGTGCGCGAGCATCTACCCAGACACGCGCAGGAGATCTACCGCGCGGCCTACAACAGCGCGTGGGACGAGTACGACCACGACGAGGAGCGCGCGCATCGCGTGGCGTGGGCGGCGGTGAAGCACACGTACGAGAAGAACGAGGAAACCGGCGATTGGGAGGCGAAAGCCGAGCAGGAGCGCGGCAGGTAGCAGGATACCTGAGCGACGCGCCGCGTACAGCCTCAACGTCCGCTGCGCACTAGATCGTCAAGCAGCATGCTAACGGCGCGTCTGCAACGAGCTTAAACCTTCAAGTTTTCTTCGATGATCACGTTCGTGATCCAGCCCACGACCGGCTCGTGCCTGGTTCCGCCCGCCGTTACAAACACATCCTGGCAGTTGGGCGTCTTCCCCATTGCGTCCTTCGCGTCGGCCAGCGTGCCGTCTGCTCTGATGAGCGCGAAGCTTGTTTTGAGCTTCTCGCCAACGTCGCGATCGTCCAGTAGATCCTGTAACGTGAGCGTGTTGAGCGGTTGAGCGCCCCCGCTTAGCGATTTATTGGTAATGAAGCGCTCGATAAAGCTGCGGTGGACGACATATTCGGGGCAGCCATTTTCATCCAAGATCGGAATACGATTGCCCTTTTGGGCCTGGATCAGCCTGCTCAGCATCTCGATCAGGATGATCTGATTCGCGGGATTCGCGGCGGTGATTGCCTCAACATGCATATCCGCTTTGCCGATCATCTTGTCTCGTACCGGAATAGACATTAGCTTTTCTTGCGGCGTAAGCTGGTTGACGACCTGTGTCACAGCGCGATTCGCCGCCTCAAAATTCTCCCGTGTAAAATAGAACGCTAGAACCGTCCCGACCCACGTGCCAAGCAGCGGCAGGACGGCATTAAAAACCGTTGTGGCTGTTTCAGACGTGTTATCACTATTCCAGATAGTGATGCCTCCTAAAGTTGCGATTACCGCAAAGGAGAATAAGCTAACGACCAGCGCCAAATACTCTTGAAAGATCGATCGTTGAGGTGGGATATTATTACCATCGGCCATACTGACACCTCCACTACATGATTTCAAGCTAATCTCGATTATATGATCAAACGCAAGCGATTAAGCCTGTCATTGTACGGAGGCTTATTTCGACTGTAGCGGCGTAGCAGCTCTGAAGATTTCATTCGCGGAACTGATACTTAGAACTCGCCGATGTCGCCGATGCGTAGCCGCTCGATCGCGATAAAGCCAAGCGCCGTCACCAGCATCAGCAGCGTGGACATCGCCAGCGCCTGGCCGTAGTTGGCAAGGCCGGGCTGCCCGATGAAGCGATAGATCACCAGCGGCATCGTCGGATACTCCGGCAGATAGAGCAGCAGCGTCGCTCCGAACTCGCCCATCGAGACGGTGAAGGCAAAGACCGCCCCGACCACGATCGCGCGCGCTACGATCGGCACGTCCACCTCCCACAGCACCCGCAGCGGACCAGCGCCCTGGACGGCGGCGGCCTCGCGCAGCCGTGGATCGATGCCGCGCAGCACCGGCAGCACCGCCCGCACGACGAACGGCAGCGCGATCAGCGTGTGCGCCAGCGGCACCAGCAGCGGCGATGTGCGCAGATTGAGCGGCGGCTCGTCCAGCGCAATGATATAGCCGAAGCCGAGCGTCACCGCCGACGTGCCCAGCGGCAGGATGAAGAGCGGATCGAGGATCGCCCGCAGCAGACGTTGCCGGAGCGTCAGCAAGTAGGCTGCGGGAACGCCCAGCAGCAGCGCCAGCAGCGTGGTCGCGCTCGCGAACATCAGCGAGTTGCGCATAGCGGTCAGCGGCGGCACGAAGAAATACGAGCTGCGCTGGTTCTGCTGCAACAGCCGGTAAAAGCGCAGCGACCACTCGCCGCCGAGCGCGATCGAGCGGTAGGCCAGCGCCAGCAGCGGCGCGAGCAGCAGTACCAGCATCACGCCGAGCACCACCCCTACCAGCAGCCTGCGCCGCCATCCGATCACCGGACGCTGTAGTGTCGCCTGGGGCCGCAGATCGAGGGGCAGCGATGCGCGCTCCTGCAGGCGTGTGTAGACGATCGTCAGCGCCAGCGTAGCGACGATTTGCAGCACCGACAGCGCTCCGGCGATCGGCAGATTGAAGAAATCGACGGCCTGCCGGTAGATCTCGACCTCGACTGTCGCGAAGCGCGGCCCGCCAAGGATCAAGATCGTGCCGAATGCGGTAAAGGTGAAGAGAAAGATCAGCAGCGCCGCCGCGCCCAGGGCAGGCATCAGCAGCGGCAGCGTTACCTCGAACCAGACGCGCCGACGATTCGCGCCGAGCACGCGAGCCGCATCCGCGATGCGCGGATCGAGATTGGCCCAGAAGCCGCCGACGATCCGCAGCACCACCGTAAAGTTATAGAAGACGTGCGCGATCAGAATCAGCGTCAGCGTGTTGTCGAGCCTGAGCGGCGCGTCGCGGCCAAGCAGACCGCCGAGCGCCGTATTCACCAGGCCGTTCTGGCCCAGCAGCGCCGCGAACGCCGCCGCCACGACGACCGTCGGCAGCACGAACGGCACCGTCGCCAGCGCCCGCAGCAGCGTCTTGCCCCGAAACTGGTAGCGCGCGAAGACATACGCCGCCGGAAGGCCAAAAGCCAGCGTCAGCGCGGTCGAGAGCGTGGCCTGCCAGACGCTAAACCACAGCACCCGCAGGTAGTAGCTGTCGCGCCACAGGGCCGCCATGCCAGCGACCGATTGCTCGGCGGAGGTGAAGCTGAGCCGCAGGATCGCGGCCAGCGGGTAGAAGTAGAAGAGCGCGAAGAAGATCAGCGGCAGGCCAGATAGCGCGACGCGCAGCAGCGCCAGGCTGCCGCGCACGGCGAGTCGCCACCGATGATCCCCATTTCGAGTTTCGAGTTTCACGCTTCCAGTTTCACGTTCAGGCCCTCACCCCCGGCCCCTCTCCCGCTGCGGCAGGAGAGGGGGAGAGAGTTTCCTCTCGGTTCTTGGTGCGCCGGGTGCCATGCGGGTGCCCATGCCCAGAGGGCACCCGCATGGCACCCAGTTCTTTTGTTCTTCGCTCGGCTAGCGCAGCACGGCCTCGGTCCACTCCCGAATCCACGTATCGCGGTTCTGGGCGATCGTCTCAGGATCGAGCGTGGCGGGCGCTTGCGGCACCGGCGCGAACTGCTGATAGACCTCCGGGATCTTCGCTGTGGGCAGCACGGGATAGACGACCATCTGCGGCATGATGTCGTCCTGCACGCGCTGCGAGAGCATGTAGTCCATCCATTTCTCGGCCAGCGCGCGGTTCCTGGTGCCCTTGAGAATGCCCGCGAACTCGATCTGGCGGAACGAGCCTTTGGGCGGCAAGATGTTTCCGGTCGGCGGCTCGGTGAGCTTGCCCTCGGAGAAAGCTACCTCGGCGGCAGGAGAAGTCGCGTAGCTCACGACGATCGGCTGCGGCCCCTGGCCGGACGAGCCGCTGAAGTTGGTGTAGTAGGCTGTCTCCCAGCCATCGACTACCACCACACCGTTTTCCTTCATCTGCCGCCACCAGTCCAGCCACTTCTCCTGCCCAAAGTAGTCGACCGTCGCCAGCATGAACGCCAGCCCAGGCGAGGAGGTCGCCGGATTCTCGACGACGACCTTGCCCTTGAATTCGGGACGGGTCAGATCCTCAAGCGGCAGTTGCTCCGGCTGCGCCTGATCTTTGAAGAGATCGCTGGATTTATCGTAGTTGAGATTGACAAAGCCATAGTCGATCGGGATCAGGCGATCCTGCGGGTCCAGCCTCAGATCAGCGGGGATCTGGTCGAGGCCCTGAGGCGCGTACGGCTCGAAGGCATCCGCGCTGAGCGCCCGGCTGAGAAAGGTGTTGTCGACGCCGAAGAACACGTCCGCCAGCGGATTGCCCCTGGTCAGCAGCGCGCGATTGAGCGCCGATCCGGTATCGCCCGCCTTTAAGAACTGAAGCTTGACGTTGTTGGCCTTCTCGAACTCGGCGATGACCTCGGTGCTCAGATTGAAGCTGTCGTGCGACATAACCGTCAGCGTGTTGGGGTAGGTTTCGCCCGTCACCGTCTGGGCCTCAGCCGGGCCGCTGTCTGTTGTTTCCGCCGTCGTCTGCGTGGCCTGAGCCGTCGATCCCGGCTGCGCGCCCTCCGCGCCGGTTCCCACACTGCCGCCGCAGCCCGCCAGAATCAGCAGCGCCAGCAGCAGCCCGATGATATTCCGTAGCATAGTGGCTACTCCTTAACGAGCATAAAAAAAGCCGCCGCGTAAGAAAACGCAGCGGCAGTTTTGCCTCTTGCTTCCCTACGCTGGTATAACCCAGGTCAGGTTCAAAGGGTCATTGGCATTGCGGGCCAACCTCTCAGCCGGACTCTTCCGGCCCCCCTAGCACACATGGTGATTTGTCGCCGGTGATCGTAGCACACGTGGCCTTACGCTGTCAATGCGAGTTGCTTGCACAGCCAGAACCTCGTATACTTGACGGTAGCACAGACATAAGCGAGGAGCGTATATGGCTACGATGAGACTTCGCCTGCGTGAGCTGCTGACCCAACGCGAGAACCAACTGGATCGCCGGATTCGCCTGAACGAGGTCGCTCAGGAGACGGGTATTTCGGCGAACACGCTGACCGCAATGATCAACAACCAGTCGGATCGGGTTTCGCTCCAGGCACTGGCGAAGCTGTGCGAATATTTCCACTGCACTCCCGGCGAGCTATTCCGCTATAGCGCCGAGCCTGAGGGTATCGCCGACGTGATCGATGCGCGCGACATCGTGAGGAGCTGGGAGCAGCAGTACGGCGCGGACGAGCATCCGCCGCGCTAGTGCAGCGTGAGGCCGGGAGTTTGGGGGAGTCCCCCCAATATTGCTCTTGCTGATGCAGAATCGCATACCCTGCTGCCCAGCCCTGCGCCGTGCTGCTGCGCTACGGGGCGGCGCGGCGCTGGTGGCGCGCATGCCGCGATGAGCATGAGTGCACCTGTCGAGCACAGACTTGCATCGAGCGCGGTTGCGTGGTATATTGCAGGACGTTCTACGACCCCGTAGCTCAATCGGATAGAGCGACAGCCTCCGGAGCTGTAGGTTGGAGGTTCGAGCCCTCTCGGGGTCGCCAAGACGTAGACTGTAGTCCTGAGCAGATCGCCCAGGACTTTTTCTTTGCCCAATTTCCTCCTGCCGCACCGTTGAATCAGCACGTTATGACCGTAGCTGTCACAGGCTGGCGTTAAGCTGGTCTGTCTTGACCTCAGGCGATTCGACGTACTCGCCGCGCTCCAAAACACACGAGGAGGTACAGATGCGCTCCGGTATTGTCCTGGCAAGTGCCGGCACATATGGCGACGCGCGTACACTGGCCGAGCTGGCTCATCTGGCGGAAGCCACAGGATGGGATGGCATCTTTCTCGAAGACTACATTTTTCACTGGCACCAGGATCACATCACCTACGATCCGTGGATTGCGCTGGCGGCGATGGCGCTGCGGACGGATCGGATTCGGCTGGGCATCACCGTCACGCCGCTCTCCCGGCGACGAGCCTGGAAGCTGGCGCGCGAGGCCGTCACGATCGATCATCTCTCGCATGGGCGGCTGATCGTGGGCGTGGGCATCGGCAACGGCAGCGACGCCGATTTCGCGAAGCTAGGCGAGATCACCGATACCAGACAGCGATCCCAGATGGTCGACGAGGCGCTCGACGTGCTGGCGGGGCTGTGGAGCGGGCAGCCGTTTAGCTATCACGGCGCACACTACCGGATCGATGATGTGACGTTCTTGCCGCAGCCCGTGCAGCAGCCGCGCATCCCGATCTGGGTCGGCGGCGGCTATCCGCTTCAAGGGCCGCTGCGCCGCGCGGCGCGCTGGGACGGCAGTTGCATGTACAAGCACGCGCCCGACGCCTGGCAAGACATGACACCCGGCGACATTCGGGCGCTGCGGGCGTTTGTCGAGAGTCAGCGCGGCGCATCAGCGCCCTTCGATATTGTGGTCGGCGGGCGGGAGCGCAGCGAGGATTGGGAGCAGGAGCGCGCCTACATCCGCTCCGCTGCCGAGGCGGGCGCAACCTGGCGGATCGAGCACGTTCCGCCGAGCGACCTCGATGTGCTGCGAGCGCGTGTGGAGCGAGGCCCGCTGCGGATTGATTAACCAAGTCTAGACATGATCGGACGTATCTATCGTAACGTACCCTGCGTTGTATTAAAAGTGTGACGGGACTTTTCCCAACACCTGATGGGCCGTATCTGTGGGCGGGGCAACTCATGGGTACGGCTCAATCACGCTAGCAAGAGGTATGCCTTCGAGGGCGTGATCCGACGATCAGCCGCATGCACAATCTTGCGCGCTATCCGCCCGCCCTACCACGACAATCTACATCCTCATCAACAGTACCGCTGAGGCTGTCACAAGCCCATCTGCTGCACTACGATGTGCTGTGCTCTGGCTGGCTGCATTGATACGCTCTGTGTGCTGATCATCGTATCAACACAGACAGGCTACGGCACCACGCATGGTATGAGACAGCAGCCACGGTATCCTATTTTCTACGCGAGATCCTAGAGGTATTTGGAACAGTGTTTATTTCACAATTCTTAAGTTGGCTCTTCACCATTCAATCATCAGACACAGAGATCCAGCGACGGGCACGCCTGGCTACGATCCTCAGCGCGGGCCTGGCGCTGACCATCACACTCGCGCTGCCCGATAGATTCGCTGGCGGAAATTTTAGCACCTTTATTTCCAACAGCCTGACACTAGCCATTATGGCATTGCTCAGCTTTTTAGGCGCTAAGACGATCGACGAAAGCCTGCATACTGCGATGACAGCCCAGCGCAACGCAGAGATGACAGCGCAACAACTGATCAACATCAACGCCGAACTCGAGCAGCGCATCATGACGCGAACTGCGGATCTACAAACGGCGCTCACAGAAGTCGAGGCTCGCGCCCAGGCGCAGCTCTTAGCAGAAAACGAGCAGCAGCGCGTAACCATTCGTGAATTGAGCGTGCCGGTTATACCGATCGATGCCACCACGCTGATTATGCCGCTCGTCGGCGCACTCGATACCGGGCGGCTGCATATCCTGAAGGAAGAAGCGCTGCAAGCGGTTGAGCGCACATCCGCGCGCACCTTGATCATGGATATTACCGGCGTGCTGGTCGTCGATAGCCAGGTTGCCCAGGGATTGATCAACGTCGTGCAGGCGGCCAGGCTCCTGGGCGTGGAGGCGATCCTGGCAGGCATCCGGCCAGAGGTCGCACAGGCGATTGTTGCGGCGGGCATCAATCTGTCCGAGCTACGTACCGCGATGAGCCTCCAGAGCATCTTGAGCGGCACACACCAGCGAACGGTCGCCGCGCCATGATTCAGCAGCGCAAGCGACCGCTCGCATCCCAAAGCGCCTGCTAGCCGGGCTACTCGTCGCGGATCACCGGCATGGCATCCAGGGCATACACCTCTGGTCGTCGATCGCGGAAGACCGGCAGGAAGCTGCGGACCTCGTCGAGCAGATCGAGGTTGAGCGCCGCAAAGAGCAGCCCCGGCATGTCGTCTGCCTCAACCAGCACCGAGCCGCGCGGATCGATCGCTGCCGAGCGTCCGCCAAACGTATTGGCGCGATCGGCGCCGATGCGATTACAGGCGACGATAAAGCACTGATTTTCGATCGCGCGAGCCTTGAGCAGCGTGCGCCAGTGCTCGATCCGCTGGACCGGCCACTCAGACGGCAGCAGCACCAGGCCAGCGCCATCCAGCGCGTAGCGGCGGAACAGCTCAGGAAAGCGCAGATCGTAGCAGATCGCCAGCGCGCCCTGGCCCCACGGCAGATCGAGCACGGGAGCGGCATCGCCCGCGCCCAGGTAGCGATCCTCATCCATCAGCCCGATCAGATGAATCTTGCGATACGTCCCACGCAGCGCGCCATCGGCGTCGTAGAGCGTCGCGGTGTTGTACGCCCGCTCGGTTTCGGGGTCCCACTCCAGCAGCGAGCCGCAGATCGCCAGACGGTGATGACGCGCCAGCGAGGCCACCGCCGAAAACAGGCCGGTGTTCAGCTCGTCGGCCAGCTCCGGCGCGCGCTCAAGATCGTAGCCGCTGCCCCACAGCTCCGGCAGCACCAGCAGATCGGCGTTTCGCTTGGCGGCCTGCGCGGCCAGGCTCTGCACCGTGCGTAGATTGGTTTCGGGATCGCCCAGCGCAATATCCATTTGCCCGATCGCAACACGTAGCTCCATCTTGATACTCCTATTGAACATCGCCGTCCGGTCGCTCGCCGACTGAACGGCTACTGCGCCGGTTGATCCGGCACGGCACTCGTCATCAACTCCCAGATCAGCCGCGACGCCTGCGCGATCGTGTGCCGTCCGCTCTCCACGTCGGGCAGCTCCACACTCAGCGCCGCGACGATATACGGCTCGTGTGGCGCGAAGACGATCCCCGCATCGTGCTCGACGCCGGGTAGATCGCCGACCTTATGCGCCAGCGGCGTACCGGGCGGCAGACCGGCTTCGAGCTTCTGATCGCCGACGGACTGACCGAGGAACTCCAGCACCTCGGCGTAGCGCTGCTGGACCAGGTGATAGAAGATCGCGCACATCTCGCGGGCTGTGGTGGTGTTATCGCGACCGGCAGCCAGCGCCGCGAAGTCCATGAACTTGCGCCGCAGCCGCGTTTCCAGCCCCAGTTGCCCGATAAACTGGTTGACCTGCTCGAAGCCCAGCCGGTCGATCAGCAGATTCGAGGCGGTGTTATCGCTCTCGATCAGCGCATGTGCTACCAGCTCGCGCACGGTTTTGATCGTTCCTGCGGGCGCGCGATCGAGCGAGCCCTCGCCTTCGACCCGATCGGCCTCGTTGAGCGTGAGCGCTGTCTGCATCGCGAAAGCTGGCATCGACTCCTGGGCGGCGTACACCGCCATCGCCAGCGGCACCTTGATCAGACTGGCGGCAGAGCGCACGATGTCTTCCTGGTAGCCGTAGAGCTGCGCGCCGCGTGCGCTCCAGACACACACGCTATAGTCACCGGGCGCGGCGTTGAGCAGCGCCGTGATGTCGCTCCACGCGCTCATGCGGGTAGCTCTCGCTCAACCTGAGTCACCAGATCGATCGCGCGGCGGCCCAGATCGCGCACATCGATCGACACTTCGGGCGCGTCAAGCTCCTGCCAATCGTACCAGCGCCAGCCGTGGCTCTCCTCAGGCGCGTGACTGACATCGCCGGAGAGGACGCGCGCCACATAGATCAGATCGATATGCTCGTGGTCGGACGCGATCGTTTCGAGCAGCATGCAGAGCGGCTGCGCCAGGCGGCGAACCGTGCCCAGCGGCTCGCCGGCGTCGAGCAGCGCGACCATCAGGCCAGTCTCCTCCTCGACTTCGCGTAGCGCGGCCATATCGGGCAGCTCGTGGGGATCGATGTGGCCGCCCGGCGGCAGCCATTTATCGAGCTTGCGATGGTGCAGCAGCAAGGTCTTGCCCTGATGCACCACAAACGTCGTCGCGGCCCAGTCCCGTGTGATCGTCATCGTGCCTCTGCCTCCGGTAGTCTCCGCCACATCTTAGCGTATAATCGATCTCCTACCGCCGAGCGCCGCGCGATTGACGGAACGGCGCGCTCGATCCATACTTGGTTCAAAGTTCCAAGTTTCACGTTCCAAGTTCCAAGTTTCAAGTTTCCCTGGTTCTCGGTTCTCAGTTCTTGGTTCTCGTTTTGTTCCCTTGTTCCTTTGTTCCTTTGTTCTTTGTTCTTTCTGCCGATTGTAGCGGATCGATCCGACCCGATGCAAACACCAGTTAAGCGTGAGATACACCTATGCCGCTCAACCCACAGCAACAGACAGCCGCTCAAGCAGCGCACGACGCGCCGCTCAAGATTATCGCCGGAGCGGGCACCGGCAAAACCGAGACGCTGGCCGGGCGTTATGTGCAGCTTGTGCGTCAGGGAATCACGCCGGAGCGCATCGTGCTGCTGACCTTTACCGAGGACGCCGCCGCTGAGATGCGCGCACGGGTGATGCTGCGGCTGCACGAGGCCGGGCTGATACTGCCGCCGCACCGGCTGCTGCACCTGTGGATCGCGACGTTCCACGGCTTTGCGATGCGGCTGCTGCACGAGTACGGCTTCGAGGTTGGGCTGCCGCCGACGCCGCGCCTCCTGAGCGAGGACGATCAGCAGGAGATCTGGCAGACGATCCGCGAGGCGGTCGAGGCCGAGCCGCAGCTTGGAGCGGGCTACGTGCCGCTGGATCACAGCGCCTACCGCTGGGATACCGACGAAACCTGGCATAAGGTTATGGCGGTGGTGACGGCGCTGCGGCGCGGCGGCGGCACGACGGACGAGCTAGAGCCGCATCCGCAGCTTTACGCGCAGCAGACCAGCACCTTTGCCGCGCACCGGGCGCAACTTGTGCCGCTGATCGAGCACTGCTTCAGCGCCTACACCGGCTCTCTGCAACGGCGCGGCGTGCTCGACTTCGACGAGCTCTTGCAGGCCGCGCTCCGGCTGCTGCGCGCCACGCCGACGATCCGGTCGCGCTTCGACGTGGTGATGATCGACGAGTTTCAGGACACGAATCGTCCGCAGCTTGCGCTGCTGGAGCAGCTTCAGCCAGCCTTTGCCCGCACGACGGTGGTCGGCGATCCGCGTCAGGCGATCTACGGCTGGAACTCGGCGCGCGCCGAGAGCATTTATCGCTTTCCCTTCACCGGCAGCGGCAACGAGCACAGCCTGAGCGAGAACTACCGCTCCGATCCGGCGATCGTCGCCATTGCCAACGCGGCGCTCCACGGCAGCGAGCTTGGCAGCCTGGCCGAGCTCAGCCCATCCTCCGATCGGCGGGCACGCACTCATCCGGCGCTTGCGGCTGAGCCGGTGGTTTCGCTGCATCTCGTGCCAGGCGTCGCCGACGAGGCCGTGGTGATCGCGGCTGAGATTCGACGATTGCACGAGCGCGGCGTGGCGTATCGCGACATGGCCGTCTTGCTGCGCTCGCGGACCAACCTCACGGCCCTGATGGACGCGCTCCACGCGGCGGGCGTGCCATTCGAGATCAGCGGCGGCAGCGGCTTTTATCTCCACTGGGCCGTTCGAAGCACGGCGTCGCTGCTGCGGCTGCTGGCCGATCCGGCGGATCGTCCGGCACTGGCGCATGTGCTCGAAAGCCCGCTGATCGGGATACCGCCACACCTCCTGGCGCTGCAAGATCCGGCGCACGCCAGCGCAGACACCGCTGCGAGGCAGCCCGCGTTCGTCGCCTGGCTGGACGATCCGACCGCCGTGCCCGCCGATGTGCCGGAGCGGGCCGCGATCGTCGAGCGGCTTGAGACGTTTGGGCGCTTCTTCGGCAGCGCGCGGTCGCGGCGGGGCCTGCTTCAGCCAGCGCCCTACCTGGAGTGGCTCTGGCAGGCCAGTGGCCTGCTGCGCCATCTGGCCGCCACGAACGATCTGCAGGCCCAGCTGACGCTCCAGCAACTACTACGCGACGCCGACGACTACACGGCGGCGCATCCCGCCGACGGCATCGCCGGATTTACCGCGCTCCTGCGGCAGCGCGTGCAGACGCAGCCACGGGTAGCGCTGCCGACCGCGCCAAGCCTCGACGCGGTCGAGATCGCAACGGTGCATCAGGCCAAAGGCCGCGAGTGGCCGGTCGTCTGGATCTTCAATACGGCGCTGCCCAGCAGACGGGCCGGGCAGGTCGACAGCGTGCTGTGGGACGAGCAGTGGAAGCTGGTGATCGGCGATTCGAGCACTGCCAGGTCCGGCTCCACGCGCGGCGATGCCGACCCGCTGACGCTGCTGCGCGATGACCTGCGCCGCCGCAAGCGCAACGAGGAGCGCTCGATCTGGTACGTCGCGCTGACGCGGGCACAAGAGCGTCTCTACATTCTGCACAGCGGCTGCCCGCTCGACGGCACGAGCTTCGCCGATGCCACAGAGAAGCTCGCGCGCCAGGCCGAGGGAGCAGCGCCCGGTAAGCAGGACGAGGCGGTGCATTTTTTCCATGAGCTATGGCAGCATGTCCAGCGCCAAGGCGACAGTCCGAGCGCACGGATCGTCTGCCTGCCGCCTGCCGAGCCGCTCAAGGACGAGAGCACGCAGCCATAGGAGTCATACGATGGACTGTCGTTATGCCACCTTTGACTTTTTCGGTCAATGTTGTTAGTATGCTCGATATAATAACGCTCCCATGTAGTAGCGTTGTTGTGTTATTTCCGTGTCGAAACAGGAGCACATGAGCCTATGTCTGCACGACGCCCCTGTGCGTTGGCGCTTACATTCGCGACTTTGCCCGGTACCTTGTCTGTGCCAAAACTCAGCCTTGCGGCTTGCCTTCCGGTTCTCTTTTCTCCAGCCGCCTCCTACCAATCCTTTGGGTGCCTTCCAAAGCTGCGATTACGTCGCTTATACCGAGACTCGCGCCGGGTCGTCGAGGACGACGCCGGACGCTGGCGCGCTGCCTTCGACGGGCGCTTCCATCCGCTCGGATACGCAAACTTCCTGGCTCGAACAGCCGCGCTTGATGGCGCATACGGCTTGATCGGGGCTGCATGCTTGTGCTGGCGAATGGGGCTATACGCTATGACCATAGGCCCGACCGCCGTTCTCCGGCCAGGCTAGACATAAGAAGGACAATCGAGGATTGCCGAACGTATCGGCACCATGTAGGATCGACCCGTTACTGTTTGGAAGTGCCATTCCCCTTGTCGCGAGTGGTACAACAGTGAAGAACGCATACACGTCGAATACGGCCAGGATGCCGTATTCAAATGCTGTTCAATCCCATGCTGGAAAAGGAGCTGCCCTATGTCAGCACAACGCCAAGCCGCGTTGCATCACTCTCTCGTTACCGCCCGTTCGCGGTACATTTCTTCAAGCCTGATTAAGCTTGCCTGTCTCATCCTGAGCGTTGCAAGCTTGAGCCTGCCCCACCGGATTGCGCTGGCGGCGGGCGATGGCCGAACCCTCTACGTCCCTATAGTTTCGACGCTGCGCGCTGCGCCAACCTGGAAAACGGTGAAGCAGGGCGTCTTCGTGAACGCGCCGAAAGATACGAGCGTGGAAACCGTCGCGGCCAAAGCCAGCTTTGTCGTGCTGATGCGCACCGGCACTACCTACCGCAATACCCTGCGTGCCAACGGCTACACCGGCAAGGTCGTCCAGTACTTCGTCGCCAACGCCGTCCTCGGCCCCGGCCCCTACGCTAATTCCTCGGCGGCCTGCGATAGCAGCTTCGTGCCGCCTATCAATCAGGTCGCCCATCAGACCGGCGATTTCTGTAAGTACATT